>DASYQB010000260.1:0-17712 GCA_036005985.1 Candidatus Methylomirabilota bacterium
AAGAGGGTGGCCGTGGCGAGGAGGAACACGATGGTGAGGCCAGCCAACAGGATGTCGAGGGCGATTTCGTTGGGCGTCTTCTGGCGCTTGGCGCCTTCCACCAGCGCGATCATCCGGTCGAGGAAGGCCTCGCCGGGATTCGCCTTGACCTCGACGAGGAGCCAGTCCGACAGCACCTGCGTGCCCCCGGTCACCGAGCTGCGGTCGCCCCCGCTTTCCCGGATCACGGGCGCGCTCTCGCCCGTGATGGCGCTTTCGTTGACCGAGGCCACGCCCTCGATCACCTCGCCGTCGGCGGGCATGAAGTCGCCCGCTTCGACGAGCACGACATCGCCTTTACGGAGGGTGGTCGCCGACACCATCTCGTAGCTCGCCACCCGGTCCGGCCGGGACAGACGCTTGGCCTGCAGATCGCGGCGGGCCTTGCGCAGTGAAGCGGCCTGGGCCTTGCCGCGCCCCTCGGCCATGGCCTCGGCGAAGTTGGCGAACAGTACAGTGAACCACAGCCAGAGCGACACGCCGAAGATGAAGCCGGGCGAGGCCTCGCCACGGCCGCTTCCCGATAACGCCTGCACCCAGAGCAGGGAGGTGAGTATGGAACCCACGTACACCACGAACATCACCGGGTTCCGCACCTGGCGCCGGGGCGTGAGCTTCTTGAACGAATCGATGGTCGCCTGCCCCACGATGGCCAGGTCGAAGAGCGGTCGGCCATGGGCGCTCGTGGCCATAGATACCAACCTCACTTGGACATCACGAGGGTGAGATGCTCGGCGATGGGACCGAGGGCGAGGGCGGGGACATAGGTCAGGGCGCCCACGAGGATCACCGTGCCCACGAGCAGGACTGCGAAGAGCGGCGTATGGGTGGGGAGCGTGCCCAGGCCGGGGGGCACGAGCTTCTTTCTCGCCAGCGATCCCGCCATGGCGAGCACGGGCACGGCCAGCCAGTACCTTCCGAACAGGACGGCAATACCGAGCACGGTGTTGTAGAAGGGGGTGTTCGCGTTCAGGCCGGCAAAGGCGCTGCCGTTGTTGTTCGACGCGGACGAGAATGCGTAGAGCACCTCGCTGAAGCCATGAATACCGGGATTGGCCATGCTCGATCTTCCCGCGGGAAGCAGCACAGCCGCCGCGGTGCCGATGAGCACGAGAGCGGGCACGATGAGAATGACCAGCGAGGCCATCTTCATCTCGTAGGCCTCGATCTTCTTGCCCAGATACTCCGGCGTGCGGCCGACCATGAGGCCGGCCACGAACACGGCCACGATGGCGAAGACGATCATGCCGTAGAGGCCGGAGCCGACGCCCCCGAACACCACCTCACCGAGCTGCATCATCCACATGGGCACGAGGCCGCCGATGGGCGTATACGAGTCGTGCATGGAGTTCACGGAGCCGTTGGAGGCGGCGGTGGTCGCGGTGGCCCACAGCGCCGAGTTGGTGATGCCGAATCGCACCTCCTTCCCTTCCATGTTGCCGCCGGACTGCTGCGCGCTCGCCACGTGATCGACGCCCTGCTTGACGAAGACGCTGCCCTTCTGCTCCGCCACCACGCCCACCAAGAGCAGCGCCACGAAGAGCGCGGTCATGCCAGCCAGGAGCACCCAGCCCTGGCGCGTGTCGCGCACCATGACGCCGAAGGTGTAGCAGAGGGCGGCGGGAATCAGGAGGATGGCCAGCACCTCGAGGAAATTCGACAGTGGCGTCGGATTCTCGAACGGATGTGCGGAGTTCGCGTTGAAGAAGCCGCCCCCATTGGTCCCGAGCTGCTTGATGGCGATCTGCGAGGCGGCCGGGCCCACCGCGATCACCTGCTCTGAAAGGGTGGCCTGTCTCGTCTTGGGTTGGCCCTTTTCGTCGAGCACGGGCTTGCCGTCCTTGTCCACGATAGGCTCGTCGTACTGGGTCGGCTGGATGACGGAGGCCTTGGCGTAGGGGCTGAACGTCTGGACCACCCCCTGCGAGACGAGCGCGATGGCCAAGACGAGCGAGAGCGGGAGCAGGATAGAGAGCGTCGTGCGCGTCAGATCGACCCAGAAGTTGCCGATGGTCTGCGCCGTCCGGCGAGCGAAGCCGCGGATGAGCGCGACGAGCACGGCCATGCCCGTGGCTGCCGACACGAAGTTCTGGACAGTGAGGCCCAGCATCTGCGTCAGGTAACTCAGGGTGCTCTCACCGGCGTAACCCTGCCAGTTGGTATTCGTGGCGAAGCTCGCCGCCGTATTGAAGGACGAGTCGGCTGACACGGCGGCGAAGCCCTGCGGGTTGAGAGGCAGGATGCCCTGCAGCCGCTGGAGCGCGTAGACGAAGAGCATGCCCATCGCGTTGAACACGAGCATGGCCACCGCGTACGTCTTCCATCCCATCTCCGCACCCGGTCGTACGCCGGCCGCGCGATAGATGAGGCGCTCCAGCCAGCCCAGCGCCGCGTCGAGCCCGCACGGGCGGCCTTCGTAGACCCGCGCCATGAACGCGCCCAGCGGTTTGGCGAGAGCGAGGAGCACGATCAGATAGATCGCGAGCTGGAGCGCGCCGTTGGCGGTCACGAGAACATCTCCGGCTTCAGGAGGGCGAGGGTGAGGTAGACGAGGAGTCCGACGGCCACCAGCCCTCCCACCAGGTAGATGAATGGCATGGCGCCCTCCTACAACCGCTCACACAGGCGAATCAACGCCCACGTGAGCACGAAGAATCCCGCGGTCATTCCGAGAAACAGCGCGTCGCTCATGCGTGTTCTCCTGGATCGCGCTCCTAGAGCACGACCTCCGTACCGAGGCCGGTATGAGTGAAGAGCTTGAGGAGCAAGGCGTTCGGCAACCGGCCATCCACGATGTGAGCGCTTCCCACTCCGCCTTTGAGGGCCCGGCGGCACGCCTCGACCTTGGGGAGCATGCCGCCCTCGATGACACCGTGCTGAATCAGCGCGTCGATCTCGAGCAGAGTCACCCGAGGAAGCAGGTGTCCGTCGCGGTCACGGATGCCGGGCACGTCGGACAGAAAGATCACCTTCACCGCGCCCAGCGCCGCGGCCACGTCGCCCGCGACCAGATCCGCATTGATATTGAGAAGCTCGCCGGCGGGACCGATCCCCAGCGGCGCCAGCACCGGTACGAAGCCATGGTCCTGCAGCAGCTCGAGGGGCTCGGGGCTTACCGCTTTCACTTCCCCAACCCGGCCGAGATCGATCTCGCGCCCGTCCGGCAATACATGGTGTCGACGATTGGCGCGAATGAGCCCCCCATCGCCACCACACAGGCCGACCGCACGGCCTCCGTGAACGCCGATGGCTCCCACGATCTCCTTGTTGATGCTGCCGGCCAGGATCATCTCCACGATATCCATCGTCTCGTCGTCGGTGACCCGGAGACCGCCGATGAAGTGTGGATTCTTGCCGAGCCGCTTCATGAGACGGTCGATCTGGGGCCCGCCGCCGTGCACAACCACGGGCCGGATACCCAAGGTGGTCGCCAGGGCGATGTCACGGGAGAAGAGGTCGCGAAGGCCGGGCTTCGCCATGGCCGAGCCGCCGTATTTGATCACCACGGTCTGGCCCTGGAGACCGGAGAGGTGACCGCGGGCGGCCGCCCCGCCGGATGCGAGGATGTCATGTACCGACGTCGTCCGCCTCGCGTCAAGACTCGCACTAGCCATGAATGACCCCTCCCTGCTCATGAGCGCCCCCTGCCCGCATCTCGACGAAGACCTCTTGCCGCTGCGGCTCTTCTCCGGACGGAGCGATGCTCCTGCCGGGCGTGTGGGCGTCCCGGTTTACTGAGGGAATGACGCGGATCCACACGGGCGGGGGCTCGCAGGAGCAGGTCTGGCGGGCGGCGAACCACGACCGCGTGAGCACGTCCCAGATGCCCACTCCCCCAAACACGACCACCACGCCTGCCGCCTGCGTAACGGCCCGCCACGTACTCGAGGGAATGAGGACCTGGACCACCTCGAGACCGGCGCCCACCGTGATCAGGAGCGAGAAAATGAGGCCTGCTCCCGGCCGTGGGTCACGCCCCTGGACAGTTGGAACCCTGCGTTCGGCCGGCCCGAGCCGAACGAAGCCCTCGGGTGGCGGACCGGTCACCTCCGCATAGTCCCTCCCACCTGCGAGCATCCGCCGTCGCCAGCCAGGCACCGACTCGCACATCGTGTCCTCCCCTGGGAGTCGCCCGTTTCGATGCTCCCTCTTCCCCAAGCGTGCCCGCTGGCGCGGATCCCAGGTGTGAGAAGGCAGAGCCGTCGCGTGAGAATGGCGTGAGAGTCGTCGGAAGCCCGGATACCGCCAACTGCCCGTCCTGATGGGGATTTGCGTCGCGGTGGTGGAAGTCGACCTGTACAATCGGACTCACATCATGGATGCGAATGACCGACTGCTCCGCTTGGCGGAAGAGCTGCTGCAAAACCGCGACGATCCTCGCGCGCGGCAAGCGCTCGCCGAAGCGCACGCGGCGGACATCGCGCACGTGCTTCAGCATCTGCCCGCGTCCGATCGCGCCACGATCTTTCGCTCCCTCGGCCCCGAGCAGGCGGGAGACGTTCTCTCCGAGCTCGACGACGCCACCCTTCTCGGGCTCGTGCGCACCCTCGACGACGTCGAAGTCTCCCAGATCCTCGATCGCATGCCCGCGGAGCACGCGGCCGACGTCGTCGATGAGCTCTCCACGGAGCACGCGGAAAAAATCCTCGACCTCATGGAAGAGGAGCGGTCGGAGGAGATCCAGGAGATCCTCGAGTACCCCGAAGACTCGGCGGGACGTCTCATGTCCCCCGACGTGGTGGCGGTGCGCGAGACGTCCACCGTGGAAGAAGCGGTGCAACACATCAGGAAGACCGTCACCGAGGAGCGTCCCTTCGGTGTCTATGCCGTCGACGACCACCAGCATCTGATCGGACGCGTGCCGCTCCGGCGCCTCCTCCTCGCGGATCCGCGGAGCCTCATCCTGGGCATTCTCGAGGACGAGGAAGTGGTGAGCGTCAACGCCAAGATGGATCGAGAGGAGATGGCCCGGGTGGTGGCCAAGTACGATCTCGTCACCGTGCCGGTGGTGGACGATCAGAACCGGCTCGTGGGCACCATCACCGTGGACGACGTGATCGACGTGGTCCAGGAGGAAGCGTCGGAGGACATCTTCCGCATGGCCGGCTCCGACGCGGCCGAGCTCGAGCGGCGGTCACCCGGCCAGGTGGCCATGCTCCGACTGCCCTGGGTCCTCCTGACGCTCCTGATCGAGATGCTCGCCGGGGTGGTGATTCACTATTTCGACCGCACGCTCGGCAAGGTCATCCTGCTCGCGTCGTTCATGCCGGTGATCCAGGCCATATCCGGCAACACCGGGCTGCAGTCCGTGACCATGGTCGTCCGTGGCCTCGCCACGGGACAGGTCCAGCTCAGCCGCTGGTGGGAGCCGCTCTGGCGGCAGATCCAGACCTCCGCCATCCTGGGGGCCGTGTGCGCGGTGGTGGTGGGCGTGATCGGGTACCTATGGCATTCGCTGACGTTCGGCCTCGTGGTGGCCATTTCCATGTTCGTCTCGGTCAATCTCTCAGGATGCGCGGGGACGGGCATTCCCATGCTGTCGAAGCGCATGGGCTTCGACCCCGCCCTCACCGCCGGACCCTTCGAAACCGCCTTCCAGGACGTCCTGGGAGTCACGATTTTTCTCTCCCTGGCGACCCTTCTGCTTCACTGGTTAGTTTAGTCTTTACAGTATCTTGGACGGCGTATTTTTCTCCTTGCAACGCCTTGCGTCATAGTGTATCAATGTACCAATACACTATAACGCGACAGTGAGACGGGCTGAGGTGCCCGCAAGGAGGGGTCACAGATGATCAACTACTACATGGCGGAGCAGGCAGCGAAGGACAGGTTGAACGAAGCGCGGGAGATAGCGGCCCAGGCACGGCTGGCGGCCATGGCGAGCCCTGCGCCGGAGCGCCTCCGGGTGGTCCTTGGATTGGCGTTGATCCGGCTGGGCCGGTCCCTGGCGGGCGACGGCGCCAAGCGAGCCGGCTCCCCGCGACGTGCGACTGCCTAGAGCCTCTCCATGGCGCGTGAGTCGTGCCGCATAGCGCCCCCGTCGGGGCTTCGAGTGAACCGGAAGAGCGCGGTGCCCGTGCACGTGCAGCTCATGTCTCAGCTTCGGCATCTGATCTCGACGGGGGCGCTCAAGCCCGGGATGCAGCTCCCCACGGTTCGGCAGCTCGCGGGCTTCCTGCGGATCAACCCCAATACCGTGTCGCGCGCCTTGGCCGACCTCGAGCGCGACGGCTACGTCCAGGGGCAGCAGGGACGCGGCACCTTTGTCTCCGACCGGCCCATTCGCGAAGGGCGCGCCGCCCACAGTCTGGAGCGTCTGGTGGGCGAGAGCTTGTCGCGCGCGCGACAGCTCGGCTTCACCCAGGACGAATTCCTCGCCGCCCTCGCCACGAGCGGGCCCACCGGACGGCTCGGCAAGCCGCTCCGGCAGCGCGCGGTGCTCGTGGAGTGCAATGACGCGGAGCTGGGGCGCTATCGCGACGAGCTCGAAGCGGAGCTGCCGCTCCAGGTAGACCGGATGCTCGTCGACGAATTCGAGGCGAAGGTGGCCCGCGATCCCGGCTTCCTCAAAGCGTATCGAGTCGTCATCACCACCTTCTTTCATATCCACGAGGTGAAGCGACATCTGCCCGCCGACGCGCCGCCCGCGGTGGCCCTCCTCGCGGAGGCGAGCATCAAGACATTGCTGCGCCTCACCGAGCTGCCCGAGGGCTCCACGGTGGGCTTGGTGTGCACCACGGCCACGGGCGGCCAGAATCTTCTTCGCTCCGTGCAGTCGGCGGGGCTCATGCACGTCACGGCCGTGCTCGCCTCCACCGACGACGCCTGGTCGCTCGATCGCATGCTGGAGCGCACGCGAACCGTCGTGTGCTCGGAGCAGGCCGCCTCCATCATCCGCTCCTCCCTTCCCAAGGACGTCGAGCTCATCGTGGCCGACCGCACCCTCGACCGCGGCGGCATCGAGCTCCTCCGGGACCTTCTCCTCGACGCCGAGACCGAGCCGGCACATCACGGCTGAGACCGTGACGCCCGCTCCCCCCGTCTGCGTCTTCGACCTCGACCACACCCTCGTCAACTCCCCCCTCGATCTCAGGGCCGTGGGCCGCGAGATGGAGACCTTCATGCGCGAGCGCGGCCTCGCCCTGCCCCAGCGTGAGCTTCGCTGGTCGGGCGCGGAAATCTTCGGCCACGTGCGGGTTCACGCTCCCCATCTCGAGGCGGAGATCCTCGCCATTCCCCAGGCCCACGAGCGGCGGGCCATGGAGCAGGCCGCCCTCGAGCCCTTCGCCGCGGAAGCCCTCGACGCCCTCCGCCAGCTCGGCTTCGCTACCGCCATATGGACGAACAACGATCGTGTGGTGGCGAACTTCGTCCTCGATCGCTTCAACCTCCTCCCCTATCTCGATCTGGTGGTGACACGGGACGACGTCACCGCGCTCAAGCCCGATCCCGACGGGCTCCGCGTGGTGCGCGAGCGCTGGCCGGAGGCGCCGCACATCGTCATGGTCGGCGATGCCTGGGTCGATGGCGTGGCCGCCCAGGCCGGCGGGATCCCGTTCATCGCCTATCGCGCGGACGCGGCCGAGCTCGAACGCCGCGGCGTCATCGTCACCGCACGCATCACGTCGCTCCTCGACCTCCCCGCCGCCCTCGCCTAGCAGCTCTCCCTCTCCCCTGAGAGAGGAGAGGGCAGGGGTGAGGGGCGCTTCCCCCGGCGTATACTTTCCTCGTGGATCTGTTCGACACACCCGCGTCTCCTGGCACATCCCCGCCCGCTCCGCTCGCCGACCGGATGCGACCGCGAAGCCTCGACGAGGTGGTGGGCCAGCAGCATCTGATCGGCCCTGGCAAGGTCCTGCGGCGGGCGCTCGAGGAGGGGCGTCTCCACTCCATGATCCTCTGGGGGCCCCCGGGCACGGGCAAGACCACGCTGGCCTTTCTCATGGCCCAGGTCGCCGGCGCGCGCTTCGTGCCCTTCTCGGCCGTGCTGGCCGGCGTCAAGGAGATCCGCCAGGTAGTCGCGGAAGCCGAGGCCGACCGCACACGCGGAGGCAAGCGCACCATCCTCTTCGTGGACGAGATCCACCGCTTCAACAAGGGCCAGCAGGACGCTTTCCTGCCCCACGTGGAAAAGGGGACGCTCATCCTCATTGGAGCCACCACGGAAAATCCGTCCTTCGAGGTGAATGCCGCGCTCCTCTCCCGCTGCCGCGTCTACTCTCTCCAGCCGCTTTCCGAGGACGACATCGTGAGCATTCTCGAGCGCGCCCTCGCCGATTCCGAGCGCGGGCTGGGAGCCAGCGGGGCCACCGCGGAGCGGGACGCGCTCCGGCTCATCGCGCGCCTCTCCGATGGCGATGCCCGCGGCGCCCTCAATATCCTCGACCTCACCGTGACGCTCCATGCGGGCGCGGTCTCCGAAGCGGCCATCCGGGAGGCGGTGCAGAAAAAGGCGCTCCTCTACGACAAGTCTGGGGAGGAGCACTACAACCTGATCTCGGCCCTTCACAAGTCCCTGCGCGACTCGGATCCCGACGGCGCCCTGTACTGGCTGGGCCGCATGCTCGAGGCGGGAGAGGACGCCCTCTACATCGCGCGGCGTCTCGTGCGCTTCGCCTCGGAGGATATCGGCAACGCCGACCCCCAGGCTCTCCGGCTTGCCCTCGACGCCAAGGAGTCCTATCACTTCCTCGGCACGCCCGAGGGCGAGCTCGCCCTCGCCCAGGCTGCCTGCTACCTCGCCCTCGCCCCCAAGTCCAATGCTGTCTACGCGGCGTGGAATCAGGTGCGCCGGGACATACAGGACAAGCCGGCCGAGCCGGTGCCCCTGCATCTCCGCAATGCCCCGACGGGACTCATGGCCAATCAGGGCTATGGCAAGGGCTATCAGTACGCCCACGACGCCCCCGACGCCCAGGTCTCCCAGGAGCACCTGCCCGCCGCCCTGCGCGGCCGCGTCTACTACCGCCCGGTGGACCGGGGGCTCGAGAAGGATCTCGCGGCGCGGCTCGCCGCCTGGAGGAAGTGGCGGGCGGAGCAGAGCAAGAAGTGAGCGACCGCCGGCTGGACGACAAGGAGTTCACGCTGGGAGCCCGGCCGGTTTAGAGTAGGACCATGACCAAGAAGCTCCGGGTGGGTGTGGTGTTCGGCGGTGAGTCCGGGGAGCACGAAGTTTCCCTGGCCGGCGCGGCCTCGGTGCTGGCCGCCCTCGACCGCGAGCGCTTCGAGCCGGTGCCCATCGGCATCACGCGGCAGGGCCGCTGGCTCGTGGGCGGTGACCCGCTCCGGGCTCTCGCCGACACCGCCGCGCGGAATGCGCTCAGCGAGGGCGGGGCCGAGGCGTCGGTCAAGCAGGCCCTCGCCGTCCGCGCGGGCGACAGCGCGGGCACGAGCGCGCTCCAGCGCATGGAAACCTCCGAGAGCCTGCCTCCGGGGCTGCGCGAGCGCATCGACGTGGTCTTCATCATGCTGCACGGCCCGCGGGGCGAGGACGGGACTATCCAGGGGCTTCTCGAGCTGGCCGGCGTGCCGTACGTGGGGGCGGGCGTGCTTGCTTCCGCCATCGGCATGGACAAGGCTGCCATGAAGGATATGTTCCGTGCCCACGGCCTCCCCATCGTGGACTACGTGGTCGTGAAGCGCCACGAGTGGCAGCGCGAGCCCGCGGCGGTGGAGCGGGCGGTAGGCGAGGCCCTCGGCTTTCCCTGCTTCGTCAAGCCCGCGAACCTCGGCTCGAGCGTGGGCATCAGCAAGGTCAAGGCGCCCGAGGATCTCCACGCCGCTCTCGCCCTCGCCGCGAAGCACGACCGCCGCCTTCTCGTGGAGCGGGCTGTACAGGGGCGCGAGGTCGAGGTCGCCGTGCTGGGCAACGATCACCCCCAGGCTTCCGTCCCCGGCGAGGTCTGCTACGCGGGCGAGTGGTACGACTACGAGACCAAGTACGGAGCGGGCCACACCACCTTCAAAGTGCCCGCGCCGCTCGCCCCTGAGATCACCCGGCGTGTGCGCGAGCTCGCCATCGAGGCGTTCCGGGCCGTGGACTGCGCGGGCCTGGCACGGGTGGATTTCTTCATCGAAGGCGAGACCAACGTGCTCGTCAACGAGATCAACACTCTCCCCGGCTTCACCGCATCCAGCGCCTACCCCAAGCTGTGGGAAGCCTCGGGCATCTCCTACACCGAGCTGATCTCGCGGCTCATCGATCTCGCCCTCGAGTCTCGCTGAGGCCGTGCGGGTCGTCATCGCCGGCGGCGGCACCGGCGGCCATACGAGCGCGGGGCTGGCGGTGGCGGCGACCCTGAGGCGCGCCGGGGACGACATCCACTGGATCGGCAGCCGCGACGGCATCGAGGCGCGGCGCGCCCCCGAGGCGGGCCTGCCCTTCCATCCCATCTCCACGGGCAAGCTGCGCCGCTACTGGGACCGCCAGAACGTCACCGATCTGCTCGTGAACGTGCCCGCGGGCTTCGTGCAATCCTGGTCGCTCTTGCGGCAGCTCAGACCCGCCGTGCTGTTCGCCACCGGCGGCTTCGCCAGCGTGCCGCCCGCCCTCGCCGCCCGCGCCCTCGGCATGCCTTTCGTCATCCACGAGCAGACGGCCGTGCTCGGCCTCGCCAACCGGATCACCGGGCGCTTTGCCACCAAGGTCGCCCTGTCTTTTCCCGATACCCACGGGGGTGTTCGCGCCGAGCGCGTGGTGGTGACGGGCAATCCGGTGAGGCCCGAGCTGATGGGAGGCCGTCGCGAGGTGGCTCTCGGCGCTTTCGGCTTCGACGCCGTCTTGCCTTTGGTGTACGTGACGGGCGGCGCCCAGGGCTCGCACCGGATCAACCGGGTGGTGGGCGAGGCGCTGCCGCGGCTCCTCGAGGCGTGCCAGATCCTCCATCAGTGCGGCGACAATGCCGAGACGAGAGATCACCAGTGGCTCCTCGAGCGCGCCCGCACCCTGCCCCCGCGCATAGCCGCCCGCTACGCGGTGAAGCCGTACATCGGCTCCGAGCTGCGCGACGTCTACGCGGCCGCCGCCCTCCTCGTCGGACGAAGCGGGGCCGGCACGGTCAACGAGTGCTGCAATCTCGGCCTGCCCGCCCTCTTCGTCCCCCTGCCCTGGGCGGCCGGTGACGAGCAGACGGCCAATGCGAGGCTCGTGGAGTCCGCCGGTGGCGCAGTCCTCCTGCCCCAGGCCGATCTCGACGCAGAGCGGCTCGTAGAGGCTCTCACGCGCCTCCTGGCCGACCCGGCTGGGCTCGAGGCCATGAGGGCTCGGGCGCGCGCGCTCGCTGCCCCCGACGCGGCGGAGCGGCTGGCCGCGCTCATTCGCGAGGTCGGCGCCGCCTGACATCGCCGGGGAGCCGAAGTCTTCGCCCCGGGCCGGCGCCCCGCCGGAGTTCAGACGAAGGGCGCCGCGAGGCTGGGTAGGTCCCCGCGGCCCCCGGCCCCGGCGGTATGCTGGCTGAGCACGGCGCCCTCGAGCGGCGAGCGGTCCGGCCGCCGGCCTTGGGCCCGCAGCGAGCTTGGTGGCTGCCTCACCGGAGAGCCGGAGGGATCGTGACGGGACTGGGAATCGGTTTGTGGGCCGCGATCACCATCGCCGTGGCGGGCCCGGCGACATCGACCGAGTACCTGCCGCTCCACGTCGCCCAGGCCGAAGGCTACTTCGCGCAGGAGAAGGTCGAGGTGACCCTCTCCGTGGAGCGCAACGAAGGCGAGGCCGCCCGCGCCCTCGCGCGAGGACGCGCCGACATGGCGGCCACATCGCTCGACGCCGCCTACCGCGAAGGCCACGTGGCGGGCGCTCCGCCGCCGCTGTTCTTCGGGCTCACCGCCGCGGCGCCGGTGGCTATCCTGGTCTCCCCGATCCACAAGGACACCCTTCGTACGGTGGCCCAGCTGCGGGGTCAGCCCGTGGGTATTCCGGGCGGAGGGACGCCGGAGCAGGCCATGCTCAACAGCGTCCTGCTCCACGCCGGCGTGAAGATCCACCAGGTCCCCCTCCGGAGCTTCAGCAGCCGCGCCCTCGAGAGCGCTCTCGCGCGGGGCGAGGTGGCGGCGGGAGTCCTGGCCGATCCGCTCATCACCCGCATGGTCGACGAACAGACCGGCTCGATACTGGTCGACCTTCGCCCCCGCACCGAGGCCGCACGCTGGCTCGGCGCGGAGACGGTTCATGGCGCCCTGTTCATCCGCGCGGGCAGAAACCTGGATGAGGGCGATCTCACGGCCCTGGCCCGCGCCCTTCTCCGGGCCGTGGCCCGGACGGCCGAGGCGACGCCGGAGTCCCTGCTCGCCGTCCTGCCCGCGTCGGTGACCGGCCCGCCCGCGGATTTCCGGGCGCGGCTCGAGGGCGCCCGGCAGAACTATTTGCCGCGCGGCCTCGTCACCGATGACATGCTCAAGGCCAGCATCAACCAGGCGCGCGAGCGAGCCCCCTTCCCGTCCGCGCTCAAGCTGCCCTGGTTCGGCTGGTCCTCGCTGCTCCTGAGCGCACCGCTCCAGCGGGCCCTGGAGGGAGCGCCGGCGCCGAACCGCTAGAGCAGATTCCAGGCCTCGAGAAGCCGGCGCGTCGTCTCCACGGGCAGGCCGACGACATTGGTGAGGCAGCCGTCCACGTGGGCCACGAGCCGCGCGCCCAGTCCCTGGACGGCATAGCCGCCCGCCTTGTCGAACGGCTCCCCCGTCGCCACGTAGGCCGCGATCTCCTCCGCAGTGGCCGCGGTCATGGTCACGCGCGTGGTCACGGTGGCGGTCGCCTCGCGCCCCGCCGGCGCCTCCACCAGGGCCACGCCGCTGATCACCTCGTGCGTCCGTCCGCTGAGCGCGCTGAGGATGCGCACGGCATCCGCGGCGTCGCGGGGCTTGCCCAGGTAACGGCCGTCGAGCACCACTTCCGTATCGGCTCCGAGGATCACCGCGCGACCAGCTGTCCACCGCTGAGCCACCGCGCGGGCCTTGTCGAGGGCGACGGCGGCGAGGGCGGGGGCGGGGGGGCCGGGAGGATGGAGCTCGGGAATGTGGCTCGGCTCGACGGTGAACGGAATGCCGAGACGGGCCAGAAGCTCCTGACGCCGGGGCGAAGCGGAAGCGAGAACGAGCGAGGGCATGCGGCCCGGCGCCGGCGGCTGCTCAGGAAACGATGAGGGGATTCTTGTCCGTGATGATGCGGTCGTTCTTGGCGAGGGCGCGGGTGAGGAACTTGGGCAAGTTGAACGAGTGCAGGTGGGCCGCCCCGTTCCAGTAGCCGAGCGTCTCCGGGTTCATTCGCGACGCGACCAGCGCGTCGATGTCGGCCGCCGTCTGCGCGCGCGGATCCGTGCCCTTGGAGGCGAGGATGAAGCCCCACGGCGTCCCGAAGCAGGAGATGAAGCCCTGGTACGGCGCCACCACGGGAAACACCTCGCGCAGCGTTCGATTCACCGCGCCGTAGAAGAACAGCTCGTTGATCTTGGTCATGCCCGCCTGCATGGTCATGACCCCGTGCTCGGTGAGGCGGTCCCGGATCAGCGTGTAAAACTCCGTGGTGAAGAGCAGGCAGGCCGGGCCTTCCTCGAGCGGCTCGGGCAGGTCGACCACGATGAGGTCGAAGCGCTCCTTGGTCTTCTCCAGGTACGCCCGGGCGTCTTCGTGAAGCACGCGGGTGCGCTTGTCGTCGAAGACGCCCTGGTGCATCTCGGGCAGATGCTTCTTGCACTCCTCCACCACCTCGCCGTCGATGTCCACCATGAGGCAGTCGGTGATGGACGGGTGCCGGAGGATTTCCCGGACGGTGGCCCCTTCCCCGCCGCCGATGACCATGGCGCGCACCGGCTTGGGGTGGGCGAGGAGGCCGGGCTGCACGAGAATCTCGTGATAGATGAACTCGTCGTGCTGGCTCGACTGGATACGCCCGTCGAGCACGAGCACCTTTCCGTAGGAATGGGTCTCGAAGATCTCCATGAACTGGAACTTGGTCTGGAGCGTGCTGATGGTGCGGGCGATGGCGTGCATGTGACCTTCGACGGGAGTGGTGCTCTCGAAGAACCACTTGTACTGCAGAGGACCGCTCATCCTCTGGCGATCATCTTGGGAGCGACGGTCATCTTGGGGGCGGCCATCTTGGGGGCGGACGCCTTGGCACCGGACACCCGGGCCCCCGCCGGCTTGTGCGGCATGGGAGCGGTCTGGAGGAAGATGCCGCGCTGGAGCTCGACCACGGAGGCGCGGGCCGCCCCCAGCTGCTCGACGAGATAGTCGGCGGCCGTCTGAGGCTGGAGGACATCGCCGCAGGAGAACACGTCGACGGCGGCGTAGCGGTACTCCGGCCAGGTGTGGATGGCGAGGTGCGACTCGGCAATGACAACGACGCCGCTGATGCCGAACGGATTGAACTCGTGGAACACCACGTCCACGATGGTCGCCTGCGCACGCTTGGCCGCCTCGACCATGGACGTCTTCACGGTCTCAAGGCTGTTGAGCGCTTCCGCGTCGCAGTCGAACAGCTCGAGCAGCAGGTGTCGCCCCAATGCTTGCACTCTCTCTCCCTCCTCTCCATTCGTCGTTCGCCCGCGAAAATTCTGCGAGCATGTTTTTTGAATGTAGGGCCATGTTTTTGGCATTGCAAGGAAAAAATGGCCTCTCCGACGGATCTTGACGGAGCCGAGAACGCGGCGAGGCAGTCGGGGCGCCTCTTCCCGCACCGCCCGCGAGCCGCGCGGAGCCGCGGGAACGGCTCTCCCAGGCCACTTTTCTTCTTGCGTTCTCTCTCCGAGCCGCTAACATGGTCGAGCGGTTTTTTTTCGGGAAGTCTACCTTCACCTGAGCGACGGAGGAGACGAGAGCGAATGGGCTGGACACCGGTAACCAAGGCAGCGACGACGTCCGGAAGCGCTGAGGGTGAAACCTCGCTCAACGCCTTCGACAACGCCCTCCTGGCGGCTGGCATCGGCAACATCAACCTCGTCAAAGTCTCCTCAATCCTCCCGCCCGAGGCGGAGGTGGTCGACCTCCCCCGGCTCCGTCCGGGCGCCATCGTGCCTACCGCCTTCGCGGCCATGACGAGCGAAGTGCCGGGCGAAGTGGTGGCGGCCGCCGTGGGCTGGGCCCGCCCCGAGGACCGCACGAAGAACGGCGTCATCATGGAATTCCACGACAAAGCGACTCGCGAAGAGGCGGAGCGCGCCATCGTCCAGATGCTCAGAGAGTCGTTCCGGGCGCGCGGCTGGAAGATCCGCGACATGCAGGTGTGCGCCGTCGAGCATCGCGTCGAGCGTACGGGCTGCGCCCTGGCCGCGGTGACGCTGCTCTCCGACGACGACGTCGTCTAGCCGCCCCGGGACGTCGCGGGGCGCCCGCCCCCCCGTCCGTGGCGAGAAAGCCCGCGGCGAGAAAGCCCAGTGAAGCCCGCCGATCCACGCTTCATCGCCTGTCACCCTCCCTACCCGGACGCGCGGATCGTCCTCTTCGGCATTCCCTTCGAAGGCTCCGTGAATTTGAGGACGGGGGCCGACCACGGCCCGCGCGAGCTCCGGCTGGCCTCCGATTCGATCGAGACCTACTCGCCCGCGCTCGGGCGGGACCTCGAAGACCTGGACATGGCCGACCTCGGCGACTGCGAGCTCGGCTCGGGCACTCCCCGGGAGCAGCTGGCCCGGGCCCGCGAGGAGATCCGGTCGTTCTGGCGGCCGGGAGTCTTGCCCATCATGTTGGGCGGCGATCACACCGCCACACTCTCCGTCGTGGAAGTGCTGGCCCCGGCCATTCCCGATCTGCGTGTCCTCCAGCTCGACGCGCATCCGGACCTGCGCGAGGAATTTCTGGGCGAGCGCTACAACTACGCCTCGGCCATGGCCCGGGTGATGGATGCGGTAGACCCCGCGCGCGTCTACCAGGTCGGGATGCGCTCGGGGGCGCGCGAGGAGTACCAGCGCCAGGCGCCCCACATCTTCCCTGCCCACGCCGTCCATCCCGTGGAGGCCGTCCGCAGCCTCGTGCCCGAGCTCGCCCGTCATCCCCTCTACGTCACCATCGACGTCGACGTGCTCGATCCCTCGGAGGCGCCCGGGACCGGAGCGCCCGAGCCCTGCGGCATCACCGCTTCGGAGCTGGTGCAGATCGTCAGGCTGCTCGAGCCGTGCCACATCGTGGGCACGGATCTCATGGAAGTCGCCCACGCCTTCGATCCATCCGGCCGCACCGGCATCACCGCCTCCTGGATTCTCCGGGAAGCCATCCTCACCTGGTGGGGCAAGTGACCGTTGAAACTCCGAACCCGATGCCCCTAACCCGATGCTCCTAACCTGATACCCCTAACCGGATGGCACTGACCGGATGCCACTAACCCGATGGCACTAACCCGGATCACCCACGGTCAACATGGCTCAGCCATGTTGAGGATCGAATGACCGCCTCCCAGTACTCGGCGCCGCGCTACTACGAGATCGCGTTCGACATGAACCGGAAGCAGGAGGTGGACTTCCTCGTCCACTGCTTCCGCCGCTTCGCCCGGCGCCCCGTCAAGACCGTGCTCGACATCGCCTGCGGGACGGGGCCACACCTCATCCGTCTCGGACGGCGCGGCTATCGCATGTCGGGCCTCGACCTCTCGCCGGAGAACATCACCTTCCTGCGCGAGCGCGCGACCGAGGAGCGGCTCCATGTCGGGCTCCATGTCGCCGACATGACCAACTTCAAGCTGCCGAAGCCCGTGGACGCCGCCATCTGCATGCAGGATTCGCAAGGCCACCTGCTCACGAACGAAGCCATCCTCGCCCATCTCCGCTGCGCCGCCCGGGCCGTTCGCAAGGGCGGACTCTACGTCTTCGATCGCTACATGTGCTCGTCGTGGACGGATCCCGCCCGGCGCTGGTCATGGACGCGCCGCCGGGGGCGGGCCACCGTCCGGGCCACCTTCGAGGCGCTCAAGGATCTCAACCCGGTGACCCAGACCTTCTTCGAGGACATGGAGCTCGAGGCGCACGAGGACGGCCAGCGGCACGTCTACCGTCAGCGTCATGCCTCGCGCATGGTCTTCCCGCAGGAGCTCCGCTCCCTCGTAGAGCTGGCCGGCGGCTTCGAGCTGGTCGAATGGTTCTACGGCTTCAAGCCTCATCTCAAGCTCGACCAGGCTCATCACCCTCTTCTGATGGTCGTCGTCCTCCGAAGGCGCTAGCGTCCCCCGAGGGGGAGCGTCGACCCGGCCATGGCCAGGCTCATTCTCAAGCGCGGGGAAGACGCGAGGCTTCGAGCGGGGCATCCGTGGATCTACCGGAGCCAGATCGCCGATCTCAAGGGATTCTCCCGGGCCGGCGAAGCCGTGGAGGTGCTGGACGCGGCCGGCCACTATCTCGGCCAGGGTTTCTACAATCCCCGCCCCTCGCTCTGCTGCCGGCTCCTCACCCGGCGCGATGAAGCCATCGACGCCGAGTTCTTCCGCCGCCGGCTCGAGGCGGCCTGGGAATATCGCCGGGCGTCCGGCCTGATCGCCGACGCCTATCGCCTTTGCTGGAGCGAGGCCGACGAGCTTCCCGGGCTCGTGGTGGACCGCTACGGCCCGGTGAGCGCGGTGCAGTGCCTCACCCTCGGCATGTGGGAGGCGGCGGAGTGGATCGAGGCGGCCCTCAACGGGCTGTTTCCCGACGGCGGCATTCATCGCCAGGACGAGGCGACGGCGGCGCGCCTGGAAGGCTTCCTGCCCCGTCA
>DASYQB010000261.1:0-1560 GCA_036005985.1 Candidatus Methylomirabilota bacterium
TCGTAGCCCGGACGTAGCGCATCTGGACGTCGTAAAGGATCTGCTCCAGCAACCGACTCTCGTGCTCAGTCCGATTACCCGCTGTCTTCTCGCGCAGCAGAAGGAGGAGGTCGATGGCGTCCTTCGCCTGATCGAGGTCCACCAGGCGCTCCCCCGTCGCCGGGTCCGCCGCCTCTCCGAGATTGATCAGGGCCGAGCTCGCGAACATGACGAAGAGCCCCTGAAGATCGACCGACCCCTGGGCGGGGGCGGGCGGCTCCTGGGTCTCGCGTCTGGGTTCTTGGCCGGCATTCCCCGGGTCGGCGACCGCCCGGCCGGGCGCGGTCGATGGGGGCGCCGTCGAGCCGGGACGGGACCCCGGCGACTCGCCATCCGGCTCGCGTCCACGTCGATCGGTGACCTTGAAGCTCTCCTCTTCCGCCATGGGCTCCCTCCGCTTGCCGGGCGGAGCGTAGCATGCGCATGGAAGGCCTTCAAGGCACGCGCGCCTTGTGTATAATGCCCTCTCGGCCCCGAGACCTCTCATGGCTAATTCCGCCGGTGTCCGGTTCGATGCGCTCCTGTCGCTCATGGCTCGGCTGCGCGGCGAGGGAGGCTGCCCGTGGGACCGCGAGCAGACCCGCGCCTCCCTCAAGCCCTACCTGATCGAAGAGGCCTACGAAGTCCTGCAGGCCATCGACGAGGACGACACGGGCCACCTCGCTGAGGAGCTGGGCGACCTGCTCTTCCAGGTCGTGTTCCACAGCCAGGTTGCGGCTGAGGCCGGCGAGTTCACCATGGCGGACGTGCTCGATCGCCTCATCGAGAAGATGACCCGGCGCCACCCCCACGTCTTCGGCGACCAGGCGGTGGCCGACGCCCAGGATGCGCTCCGGCAGTGGGAGCGGATCAAGCGGGACGAGGGTGGCCGAGCCGGTGAGCCGCGCTCCGCCCTCGATGGTGTTCCCCCGAGCCTTCCCGCGCTCCTCCGCGCTCAGCGCCTTCAAGTAAAGGCGGGGCGCGTGGGCTTCGACTGGCCAACATGGCGACAGGCATGGGACAAGGTGCGCGAGGAGGTGGCGGAGATGGACGAAGCGCTCGACCTCGCCGACGGCGCGAGGATCCGCCACGAGCTCGGCGACGTGCTGTTTTCCGTGGTCAACGTGGCACGCCTCCTGAACGTCGACGCTGAGGACTGTCTGCGTCAGGCGGCCGATAAGTTCACCCGCCGCTTCAACGAAGTGGAGACCGACATGAGGGCCCGGGGCCGGACGGTCAGCGATGCATCCGCGGAAGAGCTGGATCAAGCGTGGCAAACGGTGAAGGCGCGCGAGCCGCGCGATCCCTCCGGGCCGGGGCGATGAAGGTCAAGATCGGGAAGACCACGTTCGCGCTCGAGCGCGGCGACATCACGGACGCCGAGGTCGATGCCATCGTCAATGCGGCCAATTCGGAGCTCTGGATGGGCACGGGCGTGGCGGGCACGATCAAGCGCAAGGGTGGAGTCGTGATCGAGGAGGAGGCGCTCCGTCAGGGCCCGATCGAGGTGGGCGAAGCCGTGCTCACCGTGGGCGGGAACCT
>DASYQB010000262.1:0-35274 GCA_036005985.1 Candidatus Methylomirabilota bacterium
CTCTGTCAGGCGGCGATTCCCGGGGGCGTCAAGGTGACGAACCGGATCAGCCCGGGCTACGCAGGCTGGGATACGCGCGAGCAGGCTTCGCTCTTCCGGCTCTGCCCGGGGGAGCCCATCGGGGTCACCCTCAACGAGGCGTGTGTCATGACGCCGGGCAAGAGCATCTCCTTTCTCGTTGGGGTCGGGCCTGCCGCCCGCGTGGACCACTACTTCACCCAGTGCCGGCGCTGCTGGATGCGGGATTGTGCGTACCGCCGGGCTCCCGCCGTCCTCACCGTGCGGCGGTAGGGACCCGCGGGCGCAGGTGATACGATAGCCAGGCCATGGCGGAGAACGTGATCCTCGTCGGCTTCATGGGGGCGGGAAAATCGTCGGTCGGGCGCATCCTCGCCCGGCGGCTCGGGCGGTGCTTCGTGGAGACGGACGAGATGATCACGGCCACGGAAGGCTGCTCCATCCCCGAGATCTTCGCGGAGAAAGGCGAGGGACACTTCCGGATGCTCGAGGACGCGGTGATTCGTCTCCTCGCCCTCAAGCGCGGCGATGTCATCGCCACCGGGGGAGGGCTGCCGTGCGCCGAGGGTCGCCTCGAGGCTCTCCGCTCCATCGGCACCGTGGTGTGGCTGGGAGGGGATTTCGCCACGCTCTACGAGCGCGCGCTACGCGGCGGTGACCGACCCATGCTTCGCGGCAAGACGCGCGAGCAGGCGGAGGCGCTGTACGAAGGGCGCAAGGCTTTCTACTCTCGGGCGGACCTGGTAGTGGAGACGGCCGGCTTCAACCCCGACCAGGTCGCCGCCCACGTGGCGGCCGCGCTCTCCGCGCGCCTGCGGCAGGCCGTGTGATGGCGGGGGCGTTCCTCGACCGGCTCCGCGAGCGTCCGCTCCTCGGCGACGGCGCCATGGGCACCATGCTCTACGCGCGCGGTGTGCCGCTCGACGCCTGCTTCGACGTGCTCAACGTCAACGAGCCCAAGGTCGTCCAGGGCATCCATGCCGAGTACATCCAGGCCGGCGCGGACTGGATCGAGACGAATACCTTCGGCGCCAACCGCTTCAAGCTGGGCGTGCACGGACTGTCCTCCCGTGTGCGGGAGATCAACCTTCGCGGGGTCAAGCTCGCGCGTGACGTGCGCGAGACGATGGGGCGCGATGTCTTCGTGATGGGCTCCATGGGACCCCTCGGCAAGTACCTCGCCCCTCTCGGCTCCATCACGCCCGAAGAGGGCCGGGCGGCGTTCCTCGAGCAGGCCGAGGGGCTTCTCGAGGGCGGGGTCGACGCCTTCGTGGTCGAGACGTTCTCCGATCTCACGGAGATCGAGCTGGCCGTGGAGGCGATTCGCGCCATCACCGACCTGCCCATCATCACCCAGGTTGCCTTCACCCAGGACCTCGTGACCTTTCTCGGCCACACCCCGACCGAGGTGGCGCGGACGCTCCGGGAGCTGCCCGTGCAGGTGGTCGGCGCCAACTGCTCGGTCGGCTCGAGCACGCTGTTCGACGTGCTCGAGCACATGCTGCCCGAGGCGGGCGGCTTGCCCATCGCCATCCAGCCGAATGCCGGGTTGCCGAGCCGGATTGGCGAGCGGCTCATCTACATCTCGTCGCCCTCGTACATGGCCGACTACGCGGCGAGGATGATCGCGGCGGGGGCGCGCATGGTGGGCGGCTGTTGCGGCACGAACGCCGACCACATCCGGGCCATGCGCGAGGTGGTGGACCGCCACGTGCCGCGCGCCGGGGTAGCCTCGGTGGCCACGCCGCGGCGCGCCCGCCCCGAGGCGAGCGCGGCGCCGGCCCTCCTCACCACCGCCCCGCCGACATTGCTCCAGCGCAAGGTGGATGCTGGCGAGTTCATCGTCACCGTCGAGCTCGATCCGCCCCGCGGCCACAATATCGAGAAGCTGGTGCAGGGGGCCAAGCTCCTCAAGGAGCGCGGCGTCGACATCGTGGACATCAACGACGGCTCCCTCGGGCGGGTGCGCATGTCGGTGCTGCCCACGGCCATCCTCGTTCGGGAAGCGACCGGCCTCGACATCAACATGCATTTCACCTGTCGCGACCGGAACCTCATGGGCATCCAGGCTGACGCGCTGGGTGCGCACGCCCTCGATATCAGGAATATCCTCGCCATGACCGGCGATCCGCCGCGCACGGGTGACTACGTCAACGCCACCGCGGTGTTCGACGTGGACGCCATCGGGCTCATCCGCATCCTCACCGGGATGAACGACGGGCGGGACGCCACGGGGAACTCGGTGGGCGAGCCCACGGCATTCTGCGTGGGAGCCGCCGTCGATCCCGCCGCCGCCGAGCCTTCCCGTGAGATCGAGCGCCTGCTCGCCAAGGCGGAGGCGGGAGCGCGCTGGTGCCAGACCCAGCCCGTCTATGACCTCGAGGTGGTCGAGCGCTTCTTCCAGCGGACACGCTCCCCGATTCCCGTGGTGGTGGGCGTGCTGCCTCTGCACTCGTCGCGCCACGCCGAGTTCCTTCACAACGAGGTGCCCGGCATCACCGTCCCCGATGCGGTCCGGTCACGCATGAAGGAAGCGGGAGATCGTGGACTGAGGGCGGGGATCGAGACGGCGCAGGCTCTCGTGTGTCAGCTCCGGGGCAAGTACGCCGGGGCCTACCTCATGCCCTCGTTCGGCCGATTCGAAGTGGTCGCAGAAGTTCTCGACGCCCTCCAGTAAATTCTCCGGGGAGGATCGCATGCCCGATCTGTACGACGTCACCGCCGCCGAAGCTGCGCGCCGCATCCGCTCGGGTGCGCTCTCTCCCTCGAATCTCCTCGCCTCGTGCCTCAAGCGCATCGATGCCGTGGAGCCCACCCTCAAGGCCTGGGTGCATCTCGACCGCGACGCGGCGGCGCGGGTGGCTGTGCAACGGGACATCGAGGCGCGCGAGGGGCGCTTCATGGGGCCGCTCCACGGCGTGCCCGTCGCCCTCAAGGACATCTACGACGCGGCCGGGCTCGTGACCACCTCCGGGGCGGGGCCGTGGGCCCATCGCCGCCCCACCGCGGATGCCGTATCGGTGGCACGGCTCCGGGCCGCCGGCGCGGTGATTCTCGGCAAGGTGACGACCACACCGTTCGCCCTTCGTGACCCGACGGCCACAGGCAATCCGTGGAATCCCGGACACACTCCGGGCGGCTCGTCGAGCGGCTCCGGATCCTCCGTGGGCGCGCGCATGGTGCCGCTCGCCCTGGGCACGCAGACCGTGGGATCGGTGCTGCGTCCGGCCGCCTATTGCGGGGTGGTGGGCTTCAAGCCCACCCACGGTCGGATCAGCACGGTCGGCGTCACCCCCCTCGCGTGGAGCCTGGACCACGTGGGCGTGCTGTGTCGCTCGGTGGAGGATGCGGCGCTGGGGCTCTCGATCATGGCCGGTCATGATCCTGCCGACCCTCACTCCGTGGCGAGACCGATCGAGGACTTCGTGGCCGCTCTCGCCGAGCCGGGAGCACCGCGTATCGGCGTCTTGCGGAGCCTCGTGGACCGAGCCGAGCCGGCCAACGCGGCCCAGATCGAAGCGGTGCTCGAGACGCTTCGCAAGGAGGGCGCCCGGATCGAGGACGCTCCGCTCTCCGCGACCTTCGAGGGCATCCACGCTGCCGGAGATACGGTGGCGCGCTCCGAGGCGGCGGCCTTCCATCGCGATCTCTACGGGAAGCACGCCGCGGAGTATCCGAAGCATATCGGTGAAGCGGTGAAGGTGGGACTCGGCCTCAACGCCGTGGACTATCTTGCCGCCCAGGCGCACCGGCGCGCCTTCCGTGCCGACATGGGCGCGGTGGCCGCCCGCTATGATGCCCTCGTATCGCCAGTGGCGGCCGGGCCCGCTCCCAAGGGGCTCGACTCGACGGGCGAGCCGTACTTCTGCGCGCCGTGGAGCTCGGCGGGGATGCCGTCCATCTCACTGCCCACCGGCCTCGCCTCCGATGGTCTGCCCTTCGCCGTGCAGCTCACGGGAATGCCGTGGGGCGAGGCTCGCTTGCTCGCCGCGGCCGCATGGTGCGAGCGCACGCTGGGATTCTCGGAGAATCCGCGCCTCTGATGGCGAGGGCGCTCTCGTAGGCACCCGCATGACGATTGATGGCTCTCCCCCGGCGGGGTGCTCAACCACGCACCAGTGTAGGTGGGTGTAAGGGCTCACCGCCGTCCTGTCGGGCATTCCGCCCGAACTTGCCGTCTTGACGATGGCTGCTCAAATTGCCATGGGCTGAAACCATGCGCACTTCGCGAGCATCCAAGGAGATGGCACTTTGCTTGCTGCGTTCCCAGAGGTTCTAAAATCAATCCTGAAAGGAATTCCATGACACGCGTGTTGATGATCGATGAGAATCGTGCGCTGACCGAGTCGGTCGGCCTGCAGTGCCTCGAGCACGGGATGGCCGTTCGCATGGCCGACACATTTTGTGATGGCCTCCGCCAAGTGCTCCAAACGCCGGTCTCGCTGGTGATCGTCGCTTCGGGCCTCGTGCATCTCTCGGCGGGGGAGCTGGCCAAGCTCTTCGATATGATCGCTCCCGGCGTTCCCGTGGTGGTGCGCCTCGACGCCCGGCACACCATGGACGACCAGGTGCGCTTCGAGCTCCACGGCTTCCGGGTGGTGCGGGAGCCCTTTGATGTGGCCGATCTCGTGGTCAAGGGCGAGCGGCTTCCGCGCCGTGTCGCGCCGAGCCCTGTCGTGGCCGCCGCCGTCGTCGAGGCGGCATGCCGCTAGGCATCATCGAACGATTCGGGGGCAAGGTGCTCGCGTGGATCTCCGCCCTCGTGCTGCTCCTCGCGCTGATCGGGCTCCTCGTCGCCACCGGTGAGTCACTGCGACGTCAGGAGCACCGGTCTCCGTTCACGAAAGCGGTCGAGCCCGATCTGCCTCGGCAAAGCCCCGAGGCTCCCGCTGAGGTCTATCACGCCCCGGGCGTGGCCGCCTGGCCCACACCGTGATGCTGCGGTAGCCCGCCTACGGCTGCGGTCCGGGACATATGGTATAAACTGGAGAGGTAGCGCCGCAGCCGGCGCCCTCGCCTCCGATATTGGCTCTTCCGAGTATTGGGGCGTGCATCAAGGCGGAAGAGCGATTGAAGGAGATCCGGATGGCCTCGAAACTATACGTGGGTGGGTTGTCGTATTCGACGACGAGTGAGACGCTGCGGGAATACTTCGCCCAGTGCGGCACGGTGGAGTCTGCGGCGGTCATCACCGACAAGTTCTCCGGTCAGTCGCGCGGTTTCGGTTTCGTCGAAATGGCCACCGCCGAGGAGGCTCAGCGCGCCATCTCGGAGCTCAATGGCAAGGATCTCGATGGTCGCAAGCTGACCGTGAATCTCTCGACTCCGAAAGCGCCGGGCTCCGGCGGCGGTGGACCGCGCGGGGGTGGCCGGCCGGGCGGCGGACGCCCGGGCGGGGGCGGACGGGGCGGCGGGTTTGGCGGGGGCGGGGATCGGGGCGCCTACGGCGTGCCCCCTTCAAAGAAGCCCTTCAAGTGGTAGCTGACTTCTAGATATTGTCCCAAGGGCGCGGAGAGTTCCCACCGCGCCCTTGGCGTTTCTAGCCCGTTTCTAGCCGAGGACGCGCTCGTAGCGGCCGTAGTCGTGGGCCGCGTCCATGAACCACTTCACGATCTCGGGATTCGACCGCGGCGGAATCTCGCATGAGGTCGACAGGATGAAGCCGGAGTGTCGTGCCGCGCTGTCGATACAGCGACGAACATCGGCCTCCATCTCCGCCTTGGTGGTCTTCTCGAACCTGGTCGCGTCCACGTTGCCGATGGCCACCGCGCGCCCCTTGGCCACTTCCATGAACCGCCGGAGCTGGTCGACGTGAAGCTTGGGATCGGCCTGCTGGTCGAGGTCGAAGGAGACGGTGGTGAAGCCGCAGCCGATGATGTCCTCGAAGATCGGGTAGGTAGTCCCGCAGATGTGGGTGGTCAGGCCCACCTTCTTGGCCTTGAAGTACTCCACGAGCTCCTTGTGGTACGGAGCGATGAACTCCCGGTAGTTGTCCGGCGACACGAGGCTGATGGAGGCGGTGGGCTCGGAGAAGCTCAGGCCGATCTTGGTCTTCGCGATGGCGTCGCCCCATACCTTGCAGAAGTCCGTGGTGATCCGCATCACGTCGTGAATGAACTGGGGGTCCTCGAAGGTGTCGAGCAGCATCATCTCCGGATTGCGGAGGAGCATGGCAATGGTCCACGGCCCTACCGCGACCGCCCCCATGGCGGCGGGGGGAGCGGCCTTCACGAGCGCCTCGCACTGCTCGAGAAAGCCGGGCAGCCGCGCAGTGCCGTAGGGGTCGGGCATCTTGATCTTGGCCAGGCTCGCCTTGTCTTCCAGCACGTGTCCCTCGATCGAAGGCACCACGTAGTCGGAGTACTTGACCTTGCACCCGAAGGCTTCGGCCTCCTTGGCGAGGTCGTTGTAGGCGAGCACCACGTCGGGCTGATAGCGCTCGTAGTAGTTCATCATGGCCGTGATGGCCTTGACGGGGTTCGTGCAGTACTCCTCGATGGACTGCCCGTCGAGGGTGCCCGCGAAGGCGGCCACGATCGGATAGACGGGCACCCGGTCGGAAAAGGAGCGCTTGTAGGCCGCGACCACGCGATCGCGGTTGGTCAGCGCCCCCTTGCCCTTCTCGGCGTCCCACAGCCGATTCACTTCCATGTAGCGCGGGGGCAACTTGGCCTCGTACTCCATGAACTGGGTGATCGGATATCGGATGCCGCCATTGTGGGTGCCGCGGAGCCCTTCGACGATCTCCTCCATTCTGCCCCACGGGATGGCGAAGGCCATTTCGTGATCCTGGGTCTGGCCGAAGATGCGATCGCCGGAGCAGGGCAGGATGACCTGCGCCTCGCCCGTCTGCATGGTGGTGACGATGATGTCGGCGCACACCGCGCGCCCCTCGAAGGAGGAGTGCAGGCGCCCCCCGCGCTTCCAGAGCGCGGCCTGGGTCAGCCGCATGACCTGGGCTGGATTGGCGTAGACGCAGACGAGGTGGGGTTCGAAGGTCGCCCGGTCGAGGGGCGCCACGAGGAGGGTCTCGTACTCTCCCGGCGCGAATTTGTCGATGGCCGCCTCGGAGCGCTGCCCCGCCTCCTTGGTCTCGGTATACATGCCCTCGCAGAGGGTGCCCACGTTGTAGATGGGGAGCGGCTTGTCGAAGCCAATGGCCGTGATGCCGAGCGAGCAGATGTGGTCCTCGCGGGTGAGGGCGATCATCCAGCCGTAGCGGCGCGCCATGTCGATGACCTGACAGGACATGCTGAGCTTCTTGAAATCGCGGGCGGGCCGCCGCGCCCGCTCGGGAATCGGCTCGCCGGGCTTCAGCATGCGGATGGCCACGGGGAAGGTCTGGGGGCGGATATAGGTCTGGAGCTCCTTGTCCGCCGTCTTGACGTCGATCATCGGAGGTCTCCGTTTCATCCTCAACATGCCGGAGGCATGTTGACCGTGGGCCAATCAGGTTAGGGCGATGCGCGTGATGGTGACCCTGCAGGTCTCTGAGAGCGTAGAGTCGGGGTACACCTTTGTCAAGCAATCGCGCGACTTTTCGATAGAATTGCCGCACTCTCATGGCTCGCTACCGCATCGTGCACTGGAAAGAGATACCGTCGATGGTCGAGACGGCGGACGGGGCCGAGACGGCTCGCCGCCAGCTCTCGGCGAAGTTCCAGGATCTGATCGACGCCTTGGCCATGCGGGAGAACGAGACGGAGGGCGACGCCTATCTGGAGGGCTGGGGCCAGGGTGAGTGGATGGAGCGCCCGGGCTCGCCGGAGGAAGTGGCGGACGCGGTCGCCCTCGAGCTGGAGAACGGGTTCCAGGCCTTGCTCATGAAGCGCTTCCTGCCCAAGCCGGGCTGACCCACCGGCGCCTCCGTTCGCTCTCCCCTCGTTGCGTCCTTCGCGGGCGCCCCCTATAATCCCGGCCAGCCAATGAAGGCCCGGGAGCTTCTTGTCGCCTGCTTCGCCCTCTTCGGAGCGTGTCTCCTGTGGCCCCTCCTTGCCATCGCTAATCGCCCCCTCCTGATTCTCGGGGTGCCCGCCCTCGTCCTCTACCTGCTCGCCGTCTGGGTCGTCATCGTGACCGTGCTCGTGGTGGCCGCGGCGCGGCGCCGAGGGCTGGAGGACGACGAATGAGCTGGCTGAGCCAGCCCACGCTGCTCGCCATCCTCCTCGGCTATCTCATCTTCCTGTTCCTCGTCGCCTCCGCGGGCGAGACCTTCGCGCGCCGATTGAGCCGCCCGCGAATCCGTACCGTCACCTACGTGCTCGCGGCCTCTGTGTACTGCACGGCGTGGACCTTCTACGGTAGCGTGGGCCTCGCCGCCAACCGCGGCCTCGAGTTCCTCACCATCTACCTGGGACCGGCGTGCGTCGCCCTCCTGTGGCCGCTCCTCCTGCGCAAGCTGGTGCGGGTGTCCAAGGAGCAGCGCATCACGTCCATCTCGGACTTCATCTCCAGCCGCTACGGCAAGTCGGCCCACCTCGGCACCCTGGTCGCGGTGCTGGTGGTGGGGGGGATGATCCCGTACATCGCGCTCCAGCTTCGCGCGGTCTCCGCGTCCTTCAGCATGATCATCCAGGAAAGCTCGGTGTTCCACGTCTTCGATCCCACTCTGCTCGTGGCGGTGACCCTCGCCCTGTTCGGCATCCTGTTCGGGGCCCGTAATCTCGACTTCACCAAGCAGCAGACCGGCCTCATGACCGCGGTGGCGGTGGAATCCGTGATCAAGCTCGTGGCCTTCCTCGTCATCGGCGTGTACGTCACGTGGGGTCTCTTCAAGGGCCCCGGGGAGATCTTCGGGCAGATCGTGGGCGATCCGGTGTGGTCCCGTCTCCTCACCCTGGATAAGCCGGAGACCGCCTCCTACGCGCGGTGGGCGGCCATGCTCCTCATCTCGATGATGGCCGTGATGTTTCTGCCCCGGCAGTTCCACGTGCTCGTCGTGCAGAATCCGCGCGAGCGCGACGTCGACGCGGTGGCGTGGTCGTTTCCGCTCTATCTGCTCCTCATCAATCTCTTCGTCCTCCCCATTGCCTTCGCGGGTCTCCTCATCTTCCCGGAGTCGGGGGCGCAGGCGGATGGCTTCATCCTGCGCCTGCCCCTGCACTTCGATAATCGCCTCGTCTCGGTAGTGGTCTTTCTCGGAGGCTTCTCCGCGGCCACCGCCATGATCGTCGTCGAGTCGCTCGCCCTCTCCAAGATGATCACCAACGACATCATCCTGCCCATGCTCCTGCGCCGGCGGCAGATGGAGGATGTGTACTGGGTCACCCTCTTCTACACGCGCGTGGCCATGCTGGGCGTGGTGGCTCTCGGCTTCGCGTGGGCGCGAATGGAGCGGGGGCAGCTTCTCCTCGTCGAGATGGGGCTCTTGTCCTTCGTGGCGGTGAGCCAGTGCGCGCCGGCTATCCTGCTGGGCCTGTACTGGCGCCGCGGCAACCGGCGGGGCGCCGCGGCGGGGATCTCCGCGGGGTTCGCCCTGTGGTTCTACACCCTGACCATTCCCGCCCTCGTCAAGGAGGGCGTGGTGTCACCCTCCGTCCTCACCGAGGGCCCGTGGGGCATCGGCTGGCTGAATCCCACCGCCCTCTTCGGCCTGACCGGTCTCGACGCGACGACCCACGGGATCTTCTGGTCGCTCTTCGTCAATCTCGCCCTCTTCGTGCTCGTGTCCCTCTTCACCGAGCAGGACGCCGACGACCGCGCCCAAGCCGCGGCCTTCGTGGGCGCGGCAGGGGAGGAACGCCAGCCCGCGGGCGCCCCGGCCATCCTGTCCGCCACCGAGATCGAGCGGCTCGTGCATCACTACGTGGGCGACGAGGAGGCGGAAGGTCTCGTGCGCGACCTCTTCCGCGGCAAGTCGCCCGCGGATCTCTCAGTTCCCGAGCTGCTCGAGCTGCGCATCCGGTTCGAGCGGCTGCTCGCCGCTTCCTTGGGGGCGGCGGCTGCGCGCATGATCGTGGAGGACCGGTTCACCATCTCCAAGGACGAGGCCGAGCAGCTGGTGACGTCGTTCCAGCATATGCAGCAGTCGCTGCGTCTGACCGAGGAGGAGGTGCGGCGGGGCGAGCGTCTCCTCGCCTCGGTGGTCCAGAGCGTGGACGACTGCATCTTCACTACCGGCGTCGATGGCCGGCTCGTCACCATGAATCCAGCCGGCCAGCGTCTGCTCGGCCACCGGGAGCGTCGGCTCGGCCGTCTCGACGTCCAGGATCTCCTCGGCCAGGAGGAGCGCGGACGGGCGGCCAAGGCCATCGTGCCCGCCGTGGAGGCTGGACAGGGGTGGAGCGGACAGGTGACCGCCCGCACCGCGAAGGGTCATACCTTTCCCGCCTACCTTTCGGTGCGGTGCATCTTCGACGCGGGGGGGCAGATCATCGGCACGGTGGGCGTGCTGCGCGACCTCACCGAGCAGGTGGAAACGCAGCGGCGGCTCATCCAGCGGGAGAAGCTTGCTTCGCTGGGCGAGATGGCGGCGGGGGTGGCTCACGAGATCAGGAATCCGCTGGGCGGCATCAAGATGGCGACCAACCTCCTTTCCACCGGGGACCTCGGCGGCGGCTCGCTCTCGCAGGAGATGGCGCGCTCCATCCTGTCCGGGATCGGCGAGATCGAGCGCATCATCAACAGCCTGCTCGACTTCACTCGGGACACGAAGCTGGAGCGCGCGGAGTACGAGGTCGCGCGCATCCTCGATCCCGTGGTGGAGGCGGTGGCGGCGGAGGGACGGCTGCGCGGGGTCGAGATCGACTACGGGCGCGCGGATCGGGAGGTGGTGGCATCCGCGGACGGCCAGCGGCTGCGCCAGGTCTTCGCCAACGTCACGAAGAACGCGCTGGAGGCGATCGATCCGCGCCGTACCGACGGGCGGGTGGTCATCAATCTCTTCGCCGAGGAGGAGCGGGCGGTGGTGGAGATCATCGACAATGGCGGAGGCATCACCCTCGAGGACCGGGAGAAGATCTTCCTGCCCTTCTTCACCACCAAGCCCTCGGGCACGGGCCTCGGCATGGCCATCGTGAAGAAGATCGTGGATCTGCACGGGGGCGACATCGGCATCGAGAGCACGCCGGGGCGGGGCACGCGGGTGCGTATCTCCCTGCCCGCGGTGGCTCTCACCCAGCCCATCGGAGGAGGCAAATCATGAAGCAGCGTTTGCTGCTCGTCGACGACGACGAGGTATTTCTCCGCCCGTTGCACCGGACCCTCGAGCGGGCGGGCTACGAGGTGTTGCCAGTCCAGAGCGGCGAGGAAGCCCTCGACACCCTCAAAGGCGAGGACGTGGATCTCGTGCTCACCGACCGGCGACTGCCCGGCATGGACGGAGTGGCCCTCGTGCGCCAGATCAAGATGGATCATCCGGATCTGGCGGTGGTGGTCATGACGGCCTACGGAACGATCGAATCCGCGGTGGAAGCGATGCGGCTCGGCGCCGAGGATTATCTGGTCAAGCCGTTCGAGGCGGCCGAGATGCTGCTGGTGATTCGTCGCGCCATCGAGTTCCAGACCCTCAAGTCGGCCAACCGACGCTCCATCCGCCGCAACCAGGAGCGCTTCACCTTCAGCAACGTGGTAGCGCGGAGCGCGCCCATGCAGGGGGTGTTCGACACGCTCCGCTCCGTGGCCGACCTCGACACGACGGTGCTGATCTACGGCGAGACGGGGGTGGGTAAGGAATTGCTGGCCCGCTCCGTCCACTTCTCGGGCGCGCGGCGCGACCGTCCGTTCGTGGCCGTCAACTGCGCGGCCATACCCGCGGAGCTCTTCGAATCCGAGCTCTTCGGATCACGGAAAGGCGCCTTCACCGGGGCCAGCGAACATCGGCGGGGCCACTTCCAGATGGCCCACGGGGGCACCCTTCTCCTCGATGAGATCGGGGAGATGCCGCTTCACCTCCAGAGCAAGCTTCTGCGGGCCATCGAGGAAAAGAAGGTCACCTCGGTGGGCGCCGACCGTCCCGTGGACATCGACGTGCGCTTCATCGCCACCACCAACAAGGATCTCCAGGGCGAGGTGGAGCGTGGCGCTTTCCGCCGAGATCTCTTCTACCGGCTGTCCGTGATGCCGGTCCGCGTGCCCGCGCTCCGGGAGCGGTTCGAGGATATTCCCCTCCTCGCGGAGCATTTCCTGCAGGAGCTGGCCCGCCGGCTCAAGCGGGCGGTCAAGAGCATCGCGCCGGAGAGCCTGCAGGCGCTTCTCCGCTACCCGTGGCCGGGCAATGTGCGAGAGCTCGAGAACGTCATCGAGCGGGCAGTCATCGTGTCCAAGGGCGAGGTGCTGACCGAGCTCGAGCGGTTCTTGATCGGCCCCGGAGGGGAGCAGGCGCCGGTGGACCTGTCGCTGTCCTTCCGCGACGCCAAGGCGCGCGTGGTAGAAGAATTCGAGCGGGCATACGTGGCGGGGCTTCTGGAGGCGCACGGCGGCAAGCTGACCGCCGCGGCCAAGCAGGCCGACATGGATCCGAAGAACTTCTCCGACAAGATGGCGCGTTACGGACTGCGCCGCCAGGCCATCGAGGGAGGCGAGAGCGGCGGGCGCGCTACTTGAAGTCTCCCGGAAGTTGGTTTAGAAGATAGCGGGCGCTATGCCGCGTCCACCCCCGATTCCCACTCATCACGCGAGGCAGGTCTATGGCGACCAAGGCAGCGGCCGGCGGCACCCAGATCGAGGCTCTCCTGAAAGAGAAGCGCAAGTTTCCGCCTCCCAAGGAGTTCGTCAAGCGCGCCAACATCAATCGCCCGTCGATCTATGCCCAGGCCGCCAAGAACCCCGTCAGGTTCTGGGAGGGCTTCGCCAAGGAGCTCGACTGGTTCAAGCCCTGGAGGAAAGGGCTCGAGTGGAAGGCGCCTTACGCCAAGTGGTTCGTGGGGGGCAAGCTCAATGTTTCCTACAACTGTCTCGACCGGCACATCCACACCGCGCGACGGACGAAGGCCGCCCTCATCTGGGAAGGGGAGCCGGGCGACACGCGGACGCTGACCTACTGGGATCTCTACCGCGAGGTCAACCGCTTCGCGAGCGCGCTCAAGCGGGCGGGAGTGAAGCGCGGCGATCGCGTGACCATCTACATGCCCATGGTGCCGGAGACGGCCATCGCCATGCTCGCGTGCACGCGCATCGGGGCTCCCCACAGCGTCATCTTCGGCGGCTTCGCGCCCGATGCCATTCGCGAGCGGATCCACGACGCCCAGTCCACCGTGCTCCTCACGGGGGACGGCGGCTGGCGGCGCGGCGGTATCGTGCCCCTCAAGAAAAACGTGGACGAAGCCCTCCAGGACTGCCCCGACGTCAAGACGGTGGTGGTGCTCAAGCGCACCGGCCAGCCCATCGACATGCAGGCCGGCCGTGACGTGTGGTGGGACGATTTCGTCAAGGGGGCGGATGCGCACTGCGCGCCGGAAAAGATGGACGCGGAGGACATGCTCTACCTCCTCTACACCTCGGGCTCGACGGGCAAGCCCAAGGGCATCCAGCACACCACCGGCGGCTATCTCACTGGCGTCTACGCGACGACCAAGTGGGTGTTTGACCTGAAGGACACCGACGTCTATTGGTGCACGGCCGATATCGGCTGGGTCACCGGTCATTCCTATGTCGTCTACGGCCCGCTCGCCAACGGCACCACCACCGTCATGTATGAAGGCACGCCGGACACCCCGGACAAGGACCGCTTCTGGCGCATCATCGAAAAGCACGGCATCACCATCTGCTACACCGCGCCCACCGCCATCCGCACCTTCATGCGCTGGGGCGACCACTATCCGGGTCGCTGCGACCTCTCGAGCCTCCGGCTCCTCGGCTCGGTCGGCGAGCCCATCAATCCCGAGGCGTGGGTCTGGTACTGGAAGGTCATCGGGGGCGGCCGCTGTCCGGTGGTGGACACGTGGTGGCAGACAGAAACCGGACATATCCTCATCACGCCCCTGCCCGGGATCACCGTTCTCAAGCCGGGCTCGGCGACCAAGCCCTTCCCCGGTATCGCGGCCGACGTGCTCAACGACAAGGGTGAGCCCGCCAAGGCCGGCTACCTCGTGATCAGGAAGCCCTGGCCGGGCATGCTTCGCGGTATCTACAGGGACCCGCAGCGTTTCCAGGCACAGTACTGGAGCCGCTACCCGGGGATCTACTTCACGGGGGACGGCGCCAAGATCGACGACGACGGCTACTTCTGGCTGCTCGGTCGCGTGGACGACGTCATGAACATCTCGGGCCACCGCGTCTCCACCATGGAAGTCGAGTCGGCGCTGGTCGACCACCCGCTGGTCGCCGAGGCCGCGGTGATCGGGCGCCCCCACGAGATCAAGGGACAGGCCATCGCCGCCTTCGTGACCATCAGGGACGGCAATCAGGGCAGCAAGGAACTGATGGAGGAGCTCAAAGGGCACGTGACCAAGAAGATCGGCGCCCTGGCCCGCCCCGACGACCTCATCTTCGCCTCGGATCTGCCCAAGACCCGAAGTGGCAAGATCATGCGCCGTCTCCTGCGTGACATCGCAGAAGGCAAGGCTCTCGGAGACACGACCACGCTGGCCGATCCGGCGGTGGTGGCCATGCTCAAGGACAAGTACGGCGAGGAGGAATAGCCGGGCTTCGCTATCTCTCCATGTCGCTGCCCTACCACATCGGCAATGGGTGGTTCGGCGGCATGCTGCCGCTCCTTGCCACCGCTATCGTGGCCAAGGTGGGGAATAGCTGTTCGGGGGTATCCCCATCACCGTCGCCCTTATGACGGTGGTCATTGGGCTCCGTTCGCTGAAGGAGACCGGACACATCCGAATCCAGGACGAGCCCTGATCCCTCAGCGTTCTCAGGGGATTCCGGGCTCCAAAGCCTAGATGGCGTCCGGGGCCGGTGTTTTTTTGCCGGGTCTTCGGCCTCCCCGACCGGGTCGGACTGGGCCGTTCGTCGCTGGCGTCGCCAAATTTTGGCGGTGCCGTTGACCAATTTTCCTACCTCGGGGAGGCGGTTTGCCCGGTTTGGCAAAGGGAGACCCCATTCCAGACTCGAATAACTGAGCTTTCCATGCGTCTCTTAGATCGACACCCGCGGCATGGGGCTTGCAACTAGGGTCGGCCAGTCGGGTGAAGGTGAAGAGCAAGGAAACCTCCCAAGGGGGAAAAGTCATGGACGAGATCAGAAAGAACCTGGAAGCCGAACTAAGTCGGACCGTTGAGCGTATCCGCCACATGGGCGGTGCATCGACGTCCGTGCAGACGATGGGAGCGGTTGGTGATACGAGCCAGCTCGCCGACGAAGTCGACGTGATCCAAGTCAACGAGGATCGCGAGATGAACTTCGCCACCCGGAGCCTGCTCGTGGAGCGCGCCAACCGCCTCGCCGAGGCGCTCGAGCGCCTGCGTGGCGGCGACTACGGCACCTGTCAGGAGTGCGGCGAAGCCATTGCACCCGCCCGCCTCAAGGCCATGCCTGAGGTGACCACCTGCGTGCGCTGTCAGGATCGCCTCGAGAAGATGTCGCGCCACCTGGCATCGGTCGGCGGCTCCGATGAAGGGGACGAATCCGAAGACGACTAGGCAAAGCGTTCCGACCGGTCGATCCGCGCCCGGACCAGTCCAGGCCGGCCGGTAACGATCCCGTCCACGCGCCAGCCGACGAGCCGGTCCACCAGGGCCGGCTCGTCGGCTTTCCCGACGTAGCATCCCAAGCCGGCTGACCGGATCGCGACGACGTCCGGCTGTTCCACCGCTGGCGCGGCCGCGTACACCGCGTCCGCGATGGTAGAAGCCTGGAGCAGTGGATCGAGGGCGCCGCCCCTCCAGGTGACCACGAGCCGGATCTCGGGGTTCAGGGCGCGGACCCGCTCCAAGACGTTCGGTTGCGCCGCCTGCACCTGGCAAATCTCGACCGCGTCGTAGATCTCGATGGTGGAGACGGCTCGCTCCTCGATACCGCTTTCAGCGGGTGCGTCGTCCGGAAGCTCGATCCAGAAGCGCGTCCGGCCACGAAAGCGCTCGAGGACTTCGTGGAGCGTCTGGATCCGCTGGCCCTCGAAACGGGGATCCTTCCCGCCGCCGGCGTCGAGGCGCTTCAGCTCCCGCACGGTATGCGCGCTCAGCGGCCCACGACCGTTCGTGATCCTTTCAAGCCTGGCGGGTCCGAAGACCACGAGATGAGCATCCTGAGTGAGGCGCACCTGGAGTCCGAGGGCATCGGCCCCCTCGCCGATCGCGGTTTCGAAGGCGACGATGGTGTGCTCGGGCGCCTCGGCGGACGCTCCGCCACCGGCGATGACGAGCGGCTTGCGCTCAATTGTGTCCGTCACGATCTCCGTGGCACACTCATCGCGTGGGCACGCCCGTCTTGAACGCTGTCCGCCCGTTCCTCCACCTCGGGGCGCGTGTCTACTGGCGAATCCGCTTCGAGGGAACGGAGCACATTCCCACCGACGGTCCCCTCATCATCGTCCCGAATCACGTCACCTATGCCGATCCCGTCCTCGTCTGTATTCCCGTTCGCTTCGCCGTACACTTCATGGCCTGGGACGCGCTCTTCCGGATCCCCGGGTTCTCCTGGCTCATTCGCCGTCTCCGGGCCTTCCCGGTCCAACTCGACTCGGCCGACCCGCGCTCGACACGGGAGGCGGTACGACTGCTCCAGTCCGGCCAGGCGGTGATGATCTTTCCCGAAGGCGGACGCACGCCCGACGGACGGCTTCAGCGCTTCCGCCCCGGCGCTTTTCGACTCGCCTGCTCGCTCAAGGTGCCCGTGCTACCCGTGACGATCGTGGGTGGCCACGCCTCCTGGCCGCCGGGACGCATGCTGCCGAGGCCGGGGAGGCTCCGCATCATTTATCACCCGATCGTCTCGCCTCCGCCCGAGGCCGACGCTCGCGCGGCCGCCCGGACGCTGGCTCGAGAGGTCCGGGATGCGATCGCGGCCAGCCTCCCCGACGCGGATCAGCCCGAGGCAGGTGAATAGGGTCAGTGTATACTCTCGGCGGCATGGCACGTTCGTCGGCCACGCGCGTCCTTGTCCTTCACGGGCCCAATCTGAATCTCCTGGGTACACGCGAGCCGGCCGTGTACGGACGTACCACACTGGCTCAGCTCGATCGCCAGATTCAACGTCACGCGGAGAGCCGAGGGGCGGAGGCGGTGTGCCGGCAGTCGAATCACGAAGGTCAGCTCGTGGACTGGATCCAGGGCGCGGGCCGCGAGGGGTTTCAGGCCATCGTCATGAATCCGGGCGCCCTTACCCACTACTCTCTCGCCCTCCGCGATGCCGTCTCCGCTGTGTCCATCCCCGTCGTCGAAGTCCACCTTTCGAATATCCACGGGCGGGAGGAGTTCCGACGCCATTCCGTGATCGCCGCCGCGGCACGGGGCCAGATTGCGGGCTTCGGCCCGGCCAGCTACCTGCTGGGCGTGGACGCGGCACTCCAGTCAGCCCCGCCCGGGCGGCCGTCCCGGCGCCCGCGGTGAATGCGGGCCCTCCGTCCGGCGTCCAACCCTAGTCGCGGCGGGAGGCGCGGGGGCCGCGGCGGATATCCGTGATGCCACCTGGGCCTCCGTCGACGCCTCCCGAAGGTGACGGGTCTCCGGCTTTCAAGGATCTGGACGAGACCGCTCTTATCGAGCGGTGTCGTGCCGGAGACGTTGCAGCCTTCGAGCCCCTGGTGGAAAAGTACCGGCAGCGCGTGTGGCGCCTGGCCTTCCAGGTGCTGCGCGATCGCGAGGAGGCATGGGATTGCGCTCAAGACGCATTCGTTCGAGCCTTTCAGTCGCTCGGCTCATTTCGCGGGCAGTCGGCCTTCTACACCTGGCTCTTCCGCATCGCCATGAATGTGGCCACGGACCGATTGCGCTCTCGTGGAGCGCAGGCTCGCGCCTTCGGCACCCAGGCCATTCCCGCCGAAGAGTGGGAGCGGACGGCTCCCGATCCCGAGGCGCGGCCGGACCAGGCGGCGATCGGCGTGGAGCGTCGCGAGCGCATCAGCCAGGCCCTCGATACCTTGCCGCCCAATGCGCGAGCCATTATCATGCTCAGTGACGTCGAAGGGCTCTCTTACCGCGAGATCGCCACCGTGCTCAACTGTCCGATCGGTACCGTGATGTCCCGGCTCCACAACGCGCGCAAGCGTCTGCGCACGGCGCTGGGCCCCATGCTCCTGGTGCTCCTCGCCCTGGTCACCGCGCTCGCCGGCTTCTCCGCATGGTCGCCCGTGGGCGCTCAAACGCCTCCACCGGCCCCCGTTCCCATGCCCCTCCAAACCGCTCCGCCTCCCAAGGGCACGGTGCACTTCGAGGTGCGCGTGCTCCAGGCCTCGAATCCTACCGCTCCGCCGCCCGCCCCCGGAGGCAAGCAGTCGCCCGCTCCCAGCGGCCCGGTGACGGCGCCGCCCGCAGCCACCCCGGGCGCCACGGCGACCTCGGTCCCCGATGGTCAGATGGACGAGCGGCTCAAGCTCATCGTGCCGCGGCTGCGCAAGCTCTTCCGCTACAGCGACTACACGTCGATTGATCATCAGAAGGTCGACGTGGATTTCGGAGTGTCCAAGCGCATTCCCGCACCCGACGACCGGTGGCTCGAGGTCACGCCGAGGGACCTGCAGGGCAAGTCGGTTCGCATGCAGGTCCGCCTCCTCAAGGGCGAGAAGTCGGTGATGACCTCCAATATCGTGGCTGCCCCCGGCGCGCCGGCCATCGTGGGTGGTCCGCGCCACGGCACCGGCGTCCTCATCATCATCCTCTGGGCCGATCCCGTTCCTGCTCCGCCCGCGGCGAAGTGAGCCGCTGGGACCTGGTCGATGAGTGACGAGCGCTACTTCAAAGAGCGTGCCCGCATCGAGCAGGGCCACGCCAAGTACCGCGCCAAGCTGACCGAAGAGGGCAAGCTCTTCGTTCGCGACCGGCTCCAGCTCCTCCTCGATCCCGGGTCCGAGTTCCAGGAAGACTTCCTCTTCGCGCGCAATCAGGAAGCTGACACCCCCGCCGACGGTGTGGTGACCGGCGTGGGTCGTGTCGGCGGGCGCGCCGTCTGCATCATGGCCAATGACTACACCGTCAAGGCCGGCTCCTGGGGGGAGAAGACGGTAGCCAAGATCGTGCGCATCCAGGAGCGGGCTCAGCGCCTCCAGGTGCCGCTGCTGTACCTCGTGGACGCCGCGGGCGGACGCATCTCGGAGCAGATCAAGATCTTCCCCGGCCGGCTCCACGCCGGACGCATCTTCTACAACGAGGTCCAGCTCTCGGGGGTCGTCCCCCAGGTGTGCATTCTCTTCGGACCGTCCCCGGCCGGCTCGGCCTATCTCCCCGCGCTGACCGACTGCGTGATCATGGTGGACGGCAAGGCGAGCCTCTACGTCGGCTCGCCGCGCATGGTGGAGATGGCGGTGGGAGAGAAGGTCTCCCTCGAGGATCTGGGCGGCGCACGCATGCACTGCTCGGTGTCGGGCTGCGGGGACATCCTGGCCGCCTCGGACGAGGAGGCAATCGAGCTCGCCAAGAGATATCTCAGCTTCATGCCTCAGTCCTACAAGGAGCGCCCGGCCGCCCGGGAGCCCCGCGAGGCCGAGCCGGGACGGTCGATCGAAGAGATCGTTCCCTACGACCAGCGCAAGTGGTTCGACATGTACGAGCTCATCGCCCGGGTTGTGGACGCCGGCTCATTCTTCGAGATCAAGCGGCTCTTCGCCCAGGAGATCATCATCGGGTTCGCGCGCCTGGGGGGCCGCGCGGTGGGGATCGTGGCCAACCAGCCCAAGGTCAAAGGCGGCGTCCTCATGGTCGATTCCTCGGACAAGGCGGCGCGCTTCATCTCGCTCTGCAACGCCTTCAACATTCCGCTCGTCTATCTCGCCGACGTGCCCGGCTTCATGGTAGGTACCAAGGTGGAGCGAGCGGGCATCATCCGCCACGGGGCCAAGATGGTCTTCGCCACCTCCCAGGCCACGGTGCCGAAGATCTCCGTGGTCGTCCGCAAGTGCTACGGGGCCGGGCTCTACGCGATGTGTGGGCCGGCCTTCGAGCCCGATGCCGCCCTCTCCCTGCCGCAGGGGCAGGTCGCCATCATGGGGCCCGAGCCCGCCGTCAACGCTGTCTACTACAACAGGATCATGGAGCTGCCGGAGGGTGAGCGCGCCGCCTTCGTGCAGCAGAAGCGCGAGGAGTACGTCCAGGACGTGGACATCTACAAGCTCGCCTCGGAGATGCTCGTCGACGGGATCATCGCGGGCTCGGAGCTCCGCGGCGAGCTCATCAAGCGGCTCGGCTACGCGGAGAGCAAGCAGCTCGAATTCCCTCTCCGACGCAATCCCGTACCGCCGGTGTGAGGGGCGGGGCGGAGTCCCCGCCGCCCGTGATGGTCATCCAGTGAGCTACCTCGTCCTCGCCTTACGATTTCTCACCATCGTGCCCGTGCCGGGCGAGGAGGCGCAGGGACCGGGAGCCCTCGGGCGGGCCGCGTGGTGGTTCCCCGTGGTCGGACTCGCGCTCGGGGCCGGCCTCGTGCTCGCCGACCGGGTGCTCCTGACCGTCTTTCCTCCGCTGCTTGCCGCCGTCCTGCTCGTGGCTGTCTGGAAGATCCTCACCGGGGGCCTCCACCTCGACGGGCTGGCCGACGCCGTGGACGGCCTGGCGGGCGGGGACGGGGAGCGGCGACTCGCCATCATGAGAGACAGCCACCTCGGCGTTTTCGGCGCGGCTGCCCTCGGCCTCTGCCTCCTCATCTTCGTGGCCGCGCTCGATGCGGTCCCGGCCCCTCGACGCTCCGCCCTGCTCGTTCTCGCCCCCGCCGTCGGTCGGCTCGCCCCGCTCTTGATCGGCCCCCTGTTCCCCGCCGCCACTCCCGGAGAGGGATCAGGCGCCGACTTCCTCGCCGGACTCTCCCCGTGGGCGACGCCCGTGTACGTGGCCGCCCTCTGGATGCTGTCGGCGACCACGCTCGGCTCGTGGGGCGGCCTCGTCCTGAGCCTCGCTCTCGCCTCCGTGCTGCTCTGGGCCGTCTTTCTCGTGTCGCGGGTGGGAGGCCTCACCGGCGATGCCCTCGGGGGAGCGGTGGAGATCGGAGAGATGGCGACGCTGGTCGCGGCGGCGGCGTTCATCCACGTGCACCTGATCTAAGTGCCGACCACCATCTATCTCGTCCGCCACGGCAGCGTGGTGGGGGCGGAGACGCGGCGCTTCATCGGGCATCTCGACGTGCCGCTCTCGCCCCGCGGAGAGCTGGAGGCGGCTGCGCTCGCCCGCCGTCTCGCGACCGTGAAGCTGGCCGCCGCCTACTCCAGCGATCTCTCTCGCACGCGCCGGACGGCGGAGATCCTGACCGGGCCGCATCGGCTCGAGGCGGTCGCGGTGCCCGCCCTTCGCGAATTCGCGATGGGCCGGTGGGAGGGCCTCACCGCCGAGGAGATCCGTGCCCTCGACCCGGCAGCCTTCGACGCCTGGATGGCGGACGTCGGGCGCTTCCAGTTTCCGGACGGCGAGAGCCTCGGCGACGTGACGGCGCGGGTGTGGCCCGCCCTGGAGGCCATCGTGGAACGCCACGCCGGGGGCACGGTGCTCGTGGTCGCCCACGGCGGACCGAACCGCATCGTGCTGTGCCAGGCCCTCGGGATGCCGCTCGAGCGCATTCTCTCCCTGGGCCAGGACTACGCGGCCCTGTCGATCATCGAGCGCAACCGTGAGGGCTGGAGGCTGCGTCTCCTGAACCACCGAGAGCCCTTGCTATAATGCCGCCGGTCCGTCACCGGCTCCGCATGGTCTCGGAGGACACCTTGGGCGATCTCTCCACACGGTCCGCGATCCGGCGCGACTTCCTCAAGCTCGCGGCGGGAGCCGCGGCCACGCTGGCCAGCCCACCGGGACTGGCGCTCGCCGGGCCTCGGCCGAAGCGGGGCGGCGTGCTCAAGGTCATCGGGCTCGAGCCTCCGACCTTCGACGCGCACGGCACGATCTCGTATCAGACCCTGCTCATGTCGTCGTTCGTGAGACGGACGCTCTTCAAGTACGTCAACGGCGCCAGGTACAGCCCGTCCGATTTCACCCTCGTGCCCGACCTGGCGCTCAAGGCCGACGTCTCGAAGGACGGCCGCGTCTATACGATCGCCCTCCGCCCCGGGGTGCGCTGGGAGTCGCGGGCTCCCGTAAAGGGACGCGAGCTCGTGGCCGCCGACGTCAAGTACAGCTTCGACCGGGCCATCAAGAAATCACTCACGGCCCACCTGCTCGGGCGCATCGAGGGTATCGAGACGCCGGACAAGTACACGGTCCGCGTCACCCTCGCCGATGCCTACGCGCCCTTTTTGCACAACCTGGCCGAGCCGTGGAACGGCGTCGTGCCGCCCGAGGTCGAGGACAAGATGGGCGACCTCAGGACGGCCGAGTCGTTGATCGGATGCGGGCCCTTCGTGTTCGACCGATACGAGCCCGGGGCCAAGGCGGTGTTCGTCCGCAACCCGGGGTATTACGCCAGAGGCCTCCCGTATCTCGACAAGGTGGAGTGGCTCTTCGTGAAGGACCGGTCGACCCAGCTCTCGCTCTTTCGTGCGGGGCAGGTCGATCTGCCGTTCCACGACGCCCGCATTCCCCGCACCGACGTGGCTTCCTTCAAGAAGTCCAATCCCACCTATCCGCTGGTCTTCTGGGACTGGCTGGGTGTTCGCACCCTCGCGTTCCGCACCGACAAGGCGCCCTTTCACGACGCGCGCGTGCGGCAGGCCTTCTCCCTCGCGGTGGACCGCAAGAAGTGGCTCAACCAGTTCCTCGAGGGGCAGGGATGGGAAGATCCCGGGCCCGTGCCCGCGCCCATGCGGGAATGGAAGCTGCCTACCGCCCCGCCGAGTGAGGCGGCGAGATGGCTCCAGCACAATCCGGCCCTCGCCAAGAAGATGCTCGCCGAGGCGGGCTTTCCCAACGGGCTGAAGGTCAAGTGCACGAACTGGCCCGGCTATGGCCCCGAATACGTCGAGGAGCTCGAGCTGCTTGCCTCTAGCCTCAAGCAGATCGGCGTGGAGCTCCAGATCATCAACGAGGACTACGGCAACTACATCCGCGGCTCCTTTCTCGGCAAGTTCGAGGAGGCGAGCTGGGGACCCTCCTCCCTGTTCACGGAGGTCGACGGCTATCTCTACAGCTTCTTCCGGACGGGGCAGCCCAATAACCGCAGCCACGTGGCCGACACCGAGCTCGACGTGATGCTGGACGCCCAGCGCCGCTACCCCTCGCGATCGTCCCGCAAGAAGATCATCGACGACATCCAGCGCCACACCGCCGATCGCGTGTACTACGTGTACACGCCGTACCCGAAGAACGTGTCCGCGTGGACTCCCTGGGTGAAGAACTACGGCTGCAAGAACTCGTTCGATCGGGGAGCTCAGCTCCAGGTGGTGTGGCTCGACCGATAGCCGGTGGTTTTCGGCGCCGAAATGCTCCGTGACGCCTCGCGCGATCTCCTGGATCCCCGGCGGAGCGGCAGCGAAAAGTGAGGTCGATCTGACGGTCTCCGTCGTTCGGCTGTCGCGAGGAGAACACTCGTACTCGGGTGGCGTGGGTTCCTCGAGAACGGCGCCCACCAGGGCGCTCTTCAAAAACAGTCAGTTGTGGGAAGGATCACCCATGCTGGTTCCCATCGAGCCGTGGCACCCTCCTTGCTTAGGCGCTAGGAGCCATCCATCCATGAACACGATCTTTGAGTTGTCGAGAAGGGCCGTCCGGAGTGGGGACGGCTTCACCGTAGCGGAACTTCTTGCCGCGATATTCGTCATCGCCGTCGGTCTCGTCGCAGTGGGCGCGGGCTTCGCCACCGCCATCCAGGGCGTTGAGACAGGCCGCCAGCAGACGACGGCGACCTTCCTTGCCGAGCAGCGCATGGAGCAGATCCGCGCGACTGCCCTCGGCGACCCGCTGGTCGCCTGCATGGGCTTCACCAATATCACGACCGCGTGCTTCCCCGCCCAGGCGTACGGGGCCATTGAAAGTGCGCCGGGCTACCGGTCGACCGTCACCATCACCGACTACACCGTCGCCGGGAACGTCGTGCGCAAGCGGGTGGACGTGGAGGTCTTCTACCAGCCGATCGTCGCGTGGGGCGTGCTCGTCACGGCCGAGCGCAGCGTCCGTCTGTCCACGCTGGTAGCGAACCACACATGAGCAACGACCAGCCGGCCATCCGTGATCAGCGGGGCTTCTCCATGAGCGAGCTCCTCGTTGTCTGCGCCGTTCTGGGCATCGTCATGGCGGGGGTGCTCGGTCTCCTCATGGTGGGCCAGCAAAGCGCCACCACGACCTCGAACAAGGTCGACGCGCAGGCGAACGCCCGCATCGCCATCGAGCGCATGATCGAGGAGATCCGCGAGGCGGGTTATCTGCCGGCGGGGCCAGCGTGTCCCGGGGCACCCGTCACTCCGTGTCCTCCCTTCAGCTACGCCTTCTCCGCCATCACCAACGAGAGCGCCACGGGCCTGACCATTCAGAACGACTGGAATGCCAACAACAGCATACAGACCACCTCGGTGGTCGATCCCATCTCCGGCGGGAATCGCGGCGAGCAGGTTATCTACTCTTTCGCGGGTGGACAGCTGTCCCGGCGGGAGATGGGTGTCGACGCCGCTCCCGTGGTTCTGGCATCGGGTATCACCAGTCTTGCCTTCACCTATCTCGACCAGGCCAATGCGGTCACGGGCACCGCTGCCGACATCCGGACGGTGACGATTACCATGACCACCCAGCAGAGCACCGGCCAGCCGCAGGTGACTATGGTGCACCGGGTGCGCCTCCGCAACCGGCCGACCTCGTGAGGAACGTGACCATGACGCGTCTCAGAGCCATGATGTGCGACCAGCGCGGGGTGGCCCTGCCGCTTGCCCTGATCTCGCTTCTCATTCTGACCTCGCTCGTGTTGACCGTGCTGAACCTGGGAGCGGTCGAGCCGCAGATCTCGAGGAATCTCTCGGACACCGCGCGCGCCCGGCACCTCGCCGAAGCGGGCATCGAGTGGGCGTTCGACTGCATCGCCGACCAGGACCTGGACTCGTTCCTCGCCGGCCCCGACAGTATGCAGAACACGGCCGACGATCAACTGGCCACCAGCGTGGCCGGCCAGAACATCGGCGCCCAGATGAGCAACAACGTCTGCGTCAATTCGCCCGCGCCCGGCGCGCTCCCCGGCCTCAGCAACGCCATGGGCACGTTCGCGGTGACGATCCGCAACGACTCCATCGCCGCGGGCGGCGGCTACGCGGGCGACCAGATTCTCACCGGGTCGCCTGTCGACGCCGGGGGCAAGTTCACGGATACGAACGGTATCGTCATCCTCACCGCTACCGGCACCTACGGCACGGCCACTCGGCAGATCACCGCCGTGATCAGCCGCAATACCCTGGCCGTCAATGCCGCGGTCACTCTTCCCGGCTTCCAGGCCGATACCTACATGCAGACGGTCGGTAACCAGACCATAGACGGCCGGGACTGGATGCGTGCGGACGATAATTCCTTGAGCGCTCCTAACGGCTCCACGATGCGACTGGGCATCGCGACCCAGGCGGGAACGCAGGCGAACCTCGGTATCACCTACGAGCAGAACGTCGAGAACGCCTTCGACACGGTGGCCAAACAGGACACCGTGCAGGGAAAGAGCCAGGTGAACGGTACCGCGACTTCGGGATACAACACCATCGCGGCCGACAACACCATGACCCCGACCGCCGTGCAGAACTTCCTCAACAAGCTGGCCGCCAATCCGGCGACCAGGGTCATTCAGAGCAGCCTGGCGTGTCCGCTCAGGCTCACGGGTACCGTGGCCAGCCCGAACACGCCGGCGCTCTCCAGCACGGGCAACCAGTCGGGCTGCGCGGGCAACCCGCCCATTGGCACCAATCTCTACCTGGGGACACCCACCGATCCCAAGCTCGTGTACTTTCGGGGTGAGCTCGACCCGTCGTCGAACTTCACCGGCCTCAACATCACGGGCACCGTCAAGGGGGCGGGCATCCTCGTGGTGGAGGACGGCGACCTTTCCATCACTACCTCGGGCGCCGGGCTCAACATCTCCGGCCGCGACGTGGACTTCTACTGGGACGGTATCGTGATCGTGACCGGACGCTACGTGGGCACGGGGTTCCGGAGCGGCAGCAATGCCGAGATTCGCGGCGCCTTTGTGGCCAACGAGACGATCTCCAACGAGGCGAGCGGCTACTTCGAGTTCGTCACCCAGGCCAACACCCTGGCTCTTCGCAACAGCTCCCAGAACATCAACATGGCGCTGCGGGCCGCCTACAACCAGCGGATCATCAGCTGGCGCGAAAACTGAGTGCGGGACTACCCGCTGCTCTTCGGTTTGGCGGCGCTCGGCCTCGTCGTCGGCTGCCAGCAGGCACCCCAACGACCGGCCGACGCGCCGCATGTTTCACGGGCCGCGGTGGCGCGAGGGACGGCCGACCAGCTCATGGAGAGCGGCGAGTATGAGAAGGCGGCCGGCAGGTATCAGGAAGCGGTCGGCCTCGTGCCCAATGACATGGCGCTGCGCTTCGCCCTCGGCACCGCCTACTCGCACCTCGGACGACAGGCCGAGGCCGCCGAGCAGTTTCAGTGGGCGGTGAAGCGCGGCGACCCCGCCGCGGACTATTACCGGGGGGCGCGCCAGTGGCTCCTTCGCGCCGGCCTTCTTTCCGACGAGGCGGTGGCCAGCGCGTCACCGGAGACTGCCTCCGCCAGCCGGTGGTCGGCCAAAGGCAAGGTGGGCGGCCCCCTGGAGTGGCCGGGGGTGAACTCTCGCGCGTGGCTGATCAAGGTGCGCGTGACCCTCAGCGGTGACGATCAGGCCACGAGATCGGTGAAGGTGTCGCGCCCCTTCCGGCTGGGCGAGCGATACGAGTTTCGCGATCTGACGCCGGGAAAGTATCGGCTGGTTGCCAGGGCGGAGAATGGCGCTCCCGCCGTCGAGCTATGGAATCAAGAGGTGATGATCGAGGCGGGAAAGGCCATCCAGCTCGCCCTGAGCGCCGCGAACAGCAAGGTCAGCCCAGCCCAGTTCCCCGGCGCTGCGCCGAGGTAGCTCCCGCCGCCTCGGCTATTTCCTGAAGGTGAAGGCGCCCGCCCCGAGCAGGGCTTGGGCAATGGTGGCGCCGAGAAGGAACAGGACGTACTCGTACCCGTTCTTCCCGCCGAAGATGAAGAAGCCCTGGGACAGGTGCACGAACCACAGGGCCCCCGCGATGATCGGTATGTTCGCCAGCGCCGCCCATCTCACCATGATGCCGAGGATGAGCAGGAGGCCGCCCAGTCCGTGGGCGAGGATCAGATACCACACGCCGATCTCGGGCAGGGGAATGTGGATGGCGCGCTGATAGTCGATGGCCTTGGCCGGCCCCATCACGAAGAGGGCAAGATAGGCATGCGCCATGTAGATCACGCCGAGAAAGATTCGCAGCACCAGCGCGCCGTAGGCCTCGAGGCCTCGCCCCACCGTCAGCCCTCCTTGTCGAGACGGGTCCTCACGGCTTCCGGAAGAAGATCTCGCCGATGAAGGCCTCGGCCCGCGATTTCGTGTCGTCGGAGTCGATGCCGAGGGACAACGCCTCCACCTTCTCGTTGGGGTCCTCGCCGTAGATCTTCTTGTAGTCTTCGCAGACGTTGCGGGATTCTGTGAGCCACTTGCCCAAGTCCGCCTCGCCCGAGCGCATCACCACGTAGGTGACGAGCCCCGTCTTCTGGCTCTTGAACGTGAGGCCGGCGGGCGCCGTGGTGTCCCAGATGTAGCCGATCACCCGCGAGCGCACGGCGGCCGGGAAGCGGGGGAAGGTGACGTAGACCTGGGCCGCCTCGTCGTCCGTCTCCTTCTTGCGAGCGTCGGCGCCCTTGGGCAGGGCCATCACCTTCCAGCTCCACTGGAGGATCGGATAGTCCTTGCAGTCGATCTTGATTTCCTTGTTGATGGTGGAGCTGTCACCCTCGCTGAGCAGGCGAAGGACATGCGCCGAGCCTTCCCCCACCACCTCGAAATCGTACTTGGGACTGCCCCAGCTCTGCGCGCGCCAGCCGGGAGGGACGCCCTTGGTGCCCACGGGGACCTTCGACCAGTCCTCCACGAGAAACCGGGGACCTTGCGCGGACACGAGGGAGGCGCTGGCCGCGAGCAGGAGCAGCGTGAGCCAGCCTCGTCGCATCGTGTCCCCGCCTCCTCTGGACGCAGCATCGATTCGTCCCTCGATCGTGGCCACGAGTTTCTCATGGCCCGCAGCAGCCGCCAAATTGCCGACATTCCCGCGTGATGGTCGACGTCCGCCCGCGAGTATAGCCCAGGCCCTGTGCTACCGTATGCGCGTCATGGCCGATATGCGCCTCGACAAATGGCTGTGGGCCGCACGCTTCTTCAAGAGCCGGACGCTGGCCGCCACGGCCTGCGACGGCGGCAAGGTGGATCTGAACGAGCAGGCGGCCAAGCCGTCTCGCGCCGTGCGCCCCGGCGATCTGCTGCGGATCACGTTGCCGCGCGGGAAAAGGATCGTGCGTGTCGCGCTGCTCTCGGAGCGCCGGGGACCGGGAGCCCAGGCCGCCCTGCTCTACGAAGATCTCACTCCGCCTCCGCCGCCTCGCGAAGCGCGCGTGTTGCCGCCGGTCATCCGGCCCCGCGGGCTCGGCAGACCGACCAAGCGGGAGCGCCGGCTCATCGATCAGCTGGGCCGCTCCTGAGCCCTTTCCGCCTGAGCCCTTTCCGGTTGTCGCCTCTCCGCCTTCTGCGTAGAATCGCCACCGCGCTGTCCCACGCCAACTGTGAGGGAGACCCATGCGACATGGATTCGGCTTACTCGCTGTGCGCGCCGCCGCGGTGGCCGGGCTGGCCGCGATCGTGGTCCTGACCCAGGCCTGCTCGTTTTCCGCCAGCTCGAAAGGGTCGTCCAACAGCTCCGAGTCGTCGTCCGACTCCTCGGCGAGCAGCTCGCGCTCGAGCTCACCGGAGAGCGCGGAGTCGCAATACAAGAGCGACGTGCGCGAGTACACCGCCGCCTACATGAAGACCGGCGGACAGTTCGACGCATTCCGACGCGGCATCGGCGACATTGCCAGGAAGCACAACATCACGAACTGGGAAGACCATCCCGTGACCTACGAGGGCATAGGTCAGGGGCTGGGGGAGGGGGGAGCGACCGAGCTCCAGCTCAAGGCGTATATGGACGGTCTGGCCGGGCAGGATGCGGGGAAGCGCGCGGCGATGCAGAAGGGCTACGACGCCAAGAAGAAGTAGCATGCGAAAGCTCGGGCGGCTGCTCTGGCTTGGCGTGATGCTCGTGGCGGGCCTCCGGCATCCGGCCGCCGCGGAGACCGCGGCGGGCGTCGAATATCTCTACGTAGAGTCCAATGAGGGCGGCTCGAGCGGCGGCCATGTCGCCCTTCGCGTGGGCGATGACGTCTTTCACTTCGAGCATCGCTCTCCCGGCGTCCTCGTCCTGGGCCGGGACGACTTCGACCACTTCCGGTACCGGTACAGCGTCCTCGAAAATCGCACCATACACGTGAGCCGCCTCGCGGTGAGCGGGGAGACCGCTGGTCTCCTCGCCGATCGCTTCAGGCGCCGGCACTTCCTCCAGCGCCGCCACCTCGACGCGATCGAAAGCCTGCGCGCGGACCGGACGACCCTCGAGGAGATGCTGTCGGACGGCATCGTCCTCGAGGCCGCGGGCTATTTTCTCTCCGACCATGGGCTCGCACCGAAGCCGGCGCCCCTCACCGAGGACCCGGACCTCGCGGATCTTCGCTCACGGGTCGCCCTCGCTCACGGGGCCGACTTCCTCGAGCGCAGGACGAGGAGCCTCCGGGCCGCCCTCGCCGCGCTCGACCCGCTCGTGATGGACCTGCCCGAGCTTCCCACCGCCGAGATGCCGCCTGCACCCGCCTATAGTTTTCCTCAGCGCTATCGGGATCTGATGGGAGCGCTCGCGTCGCTCGAGGTCCTGCGCGACGCTCGCCCGCTGGTATCGGGATCCCTGCGCCAGCGCGCCTCCGACGACCTCGTGTTCACCGAGGCGGATTCTCTCGCTGCCCGCCAGCTCTCCGATGCCCTCGCGGCGGCGCTCGTCCGCCTTGTCGCATCCGACCGCCCGGACGGAGGCGTGGCGCTCATGGTCGGCATGGCCAGGCTGGCCGCCCTCGGAGCTAGCCGGCGCCAGGAGCGCTGGGTCGTCGTCGATCTCTTTCCTTCCGAGATCACGCCCGTTCCCCGGCGTGGGCTGGCGGTGGGGCCCGAGCAGGCCGCGGTCCTCCTCGAGGACACCAGCGAGGAGCTTGCCCGCACCCGGGAGCGGCTCCTGCGTCGCTCCGAGGACGGCAGTTTCCCCGAGGCCGAATTCGCGAGCTTCGAGGCCGCGGCCAACCGCTCGGACGAGCTCCGCCTCGCTCTCGCGGCGCAGCGTGAGCGTCGCGTCCTCAAGATCCCGCTCGTCCCGTCTCGGCCCGCCCGTCTGGGCGTTGCGGGAATGGACCGTCAGGCCCTGCTCCACGGCCTCGAAGCCGTCCACGAGCGGGAAGAGGCCTTCGCGGTCGGGTTCAAGCGGCGATGGGGATACAACCTGGTCACCCGCAACTGCGTCTCGGAGGTCTTCAGCGAGATCGACGCGGCCTTCGAGGGAGGCGCCCAGGAATCGGAGCGGCGCATGGGCGGACGTCTTCGCATGGACGGCTCGCTCAACTTCATTCCCGCCGTCTCCGCGGCGGCCGTCGAGACCTCGTATCCGGTGACGGAGCGGCTCCAGCTCACGTCGTACCGTCGGGCCCGGGTCGACGAGATGTACCGCCAGGAGAACCCCGTCACCGTCTTCCTGCGGGAATCGAACACGCTGACCTCGGCCATATACCGGCGCAACGCGGACGACTCCATCTTCGTGTTCTTCACGGACGACGCGGTGGTGGCCCGGCCGTTCTTCGGCGCGGTCAACCTCGTGGTGGGAATCGCCGCGAGCGCCGTGGGGCTGGTCGCCCTGCCCGCGGACGGAGGCGCCACGCTGTGGGCGGGTCTGAAGGGAGCGCTGTTCAGCCTGCCCGAGCTCTTCTTCCAGAACATCCGCAAGGGCTCCTTCGAGCACGTCAGGCGGGAAGGCTTTCCGGAGCCCGTGACCCGCCGCGCGGAGGCGCCCGGCGGCGGTTGACCAGCCGTACCGCCTTCTGTTACCGTCACCGCGCCAATGGTGTCGGGCGGCCCGCCGAGGAGCGGGCCCCAGGGAAGGCGGTGCAAATCCGCCGCGACCGCGTCACTGTGATCGGGGACGAAACCCACAGAGAGCCACTGGCCCGTCAGGGCCGGGAAGGCGTGGGGAGTAGGACGATCCGAAAGTCAGGAGACCTGCCCGCACACCGTCACTCCAACCGGTCTTCGCTGGAGGACCCGGGTGAGCTTCGTCCCTCAATCAGATCTCATCCTGGGCGGCGTCCGTAGCGGCAAGAGCCGCGAGGCCCTGCGCGTGGCCGCCTTGCTGCCCCCAGGTTTCCGGGGCTGCTTTCTCGCCACCGCCCAGGCCCTCGACGCGGACATGCAGGCACGGATCGCGCGTCACCAGGTCGAGCGGCCCCCGGGCTGGACAACGGTAGAGGAGCCATACGACATCGCGGGAGCGTGCGAGAAATTGGCCGGCCGCTGCGATGTCATCGTCATCGATTGCCTCACCCTCTGGGTCTCCAACCTTCTCCTGCGGGGCGACAAGGACGCAGCCATTCTCGATGCCGCTGACAACCTCGCGCGCCATGCCGGCCTTCGCCGCCTCAGCCTCATCATGGTCTCGAACGAGGTCGGCGCGGGGGTGCACCCTCCGACGCAGATAGGGCTGCGGTTTCGGGACGTGCTGGGCGAGGTAAACCAGCGGCTCGCCGCCGCCTCGGATCGGGTCACCTACATGATGGCCGGCATCCCCATGGTGATCAAGAACGTTCCACTACCAAAGGACTTACGTGATCGACCTTTCGAGTCTCCTTGACCGCATCGGCATCCCGCAAGGCTCGGCGGGTTTCGAGACGCAGCAGGCGCTCGACCACCTGACCAAGCCGCCGGGAAGCCTCGGTCGCCTCGAAGAGCTGGCACGGCGCCTCGCCGAGATCTCGGGCCGTTTCCCGCCGCGAGTCGACCAAGCCGTCATCTTCACTCTCGCGGCCGATCACGGCGTGACCGGTGAAGGGGTGAGCGCCTATCCGCAGATCGTGACCGCCCAGATGGTGGAGAACCTGCTGCGAGGCGGCGCGGCCGTCAATGTCCTGGCCCGCCATGTCGGCGCGAAGGTCGTGGTCGTCGACATGGGAGTGGCCGCGCCGCTTCCCACCCACGCCGGGCTCCTCTCGCGCAGGATCGCTTCCGGCACCCAGAACATGGCAAACGGACCGGCCATGACGCGCGGCCAGGCGGTGGCTGCCATCGAGGCGGGGGCGGACCTGGTCGAAGCCGAGCGCGGCCACGGTCTCGACCTGATCGGCACGGGCGAGATGGGCATCGGCAATAGCACCGCGGCCAGCGCCGTGGTCGCCGCCCTCACCGGAGCGGGCGCGGAGGCCGTGACGGGCACGGGCACCGGCGTGGACGAGGAGGGGCGCCGGCGCAAGGTAACAGTGATCGAGCGGGCCCTCGCGACGAACCGCCCGGAGCTATCCGACGGTATCGACGTGCTCGCCAAGGTGGGCGGATTCGAGATCGCGGGACTGTGTGGCGTCATCCTGGCCGGCGCCGCCGCCCGCATTCCTGTCGTGGTCGACGGCTTCATCGCGGGGGCGGCGGCCCTCGCCGCCGTGCGCATCAAGGCGGAGGCGCGCCACTACCTCCTCGCCTCCCATCGCTCCCCCGAGCCCGGGGCCGGGCACGTTCTCGAGGCGCTCGGTCTCGATCCCTACCTCGACCTCGGTATGCGCCTGGGCGAAGGCACAGGGGCCGCGCTCTGCATCGGTCTCGCCCAGGCCGCGGTGAAGATCCTCGGCGAGATGGCGACCTTCAAATCCGCCGGCGTGACGGACCGCTCGGCGTGACCGCCGTCCTCCGCACCCTCGCGCTGATCGCGCTCCTTCTTCCCGCGAGCGCATGGGCCCTCACCGTCGTGGACCAGACGGGGCGCACGCTGACCCTGCCCGCTCCACCGCGGCGCATCGTGTCGCTCGTGCCGAGCGTGACCGAGGTCCTCTACGCCATCGGCGCCGAGAGCGTCCTCGTGGGTGTCACCGACTTCTGCGACTATCCGCCTGAAGCCACGCGCAAGCCCCACGTGGGCGGCATGCTGTCCCCGAACCTCGAGACCCTCGTTACGCTCAAGCCCGACCTGGTGGTGGCCACGCGCTCTGGCAATACCGAGGAAACGTTCGACCAGTTGAAGCGGCTCGGCCTCCCCGTCTATCTCGTCGACCCGGCCACGGTGTCCGACGTGCTCCGGCTCGTCTCGGATCTCGGTCAGCTGACCGGGCATCGCGACGGCGCGGCCGCGGTGGACAAGGACATCGAGCGGCGCATCGCGGCCGTGCGCGAGCGCGTGGCGGGGCGCCCCCTCCCGCGCGTGCTCTACGTGCTCTGGCCCGAGCCCCTCATCGTGCCCGGCAAAGGCGCCCTCGTCTCGGAGCTGATCGCCCTTGCCGGAGGAGCGTCGGTGACCGCCGATCAGGGTCAGGGCTATCCACGGATGAGTCTGGAGGCCGCGGTGGGGAGAGCGCCCGAGGTCATCATCCTCGCGAGCCACGGCTCGAAAGGCGGACCCGCCGCCCGCCAGCGGTGGGAGCGTCTCCAGAGCCTGCCTGCCATCAAGAGCGGGCGCCTCTACACGGCCGACGGCGATCTCATGCACCGCTACGGTCCACGCTTCGTGGTGGGCCTGGAGTCCCTCGCGCGCTTTATTCATCCGGAAGCCTTCGGGCATCCGGAGGCGCTCGCGCCTCCGGATGATCCAAAGCGCGCCGGAGCGCCCAGATGACGGGCGGGCTCAGGCTCGCGTGGATTTGCGCCGGTCTCGCCCTCCTCCTCGCCGTCGTCGCGGCAGCCTCACTGTTGATCGGCGCCGCCTCCGTCTCCCCGGGAGCCGTGCTCGAGCTCATCACCGGCCGCGGCCCGAGCGCGGGCACGGATCGCACTGTGGTGCTGAGCATCAGGCTGCCGCGCATCGCGGCCGCGATGCTGGCGGGGGGAGCGCTCGCGGTGGCCGGCGCGGGCTTCCAGGCCCTCACGCGCAATCCGCTGGCCGAGCCGTCCATACTCGGCGTCTCGGGAGGCGCGGCCTTCGGAGTCGTCCTCGCGCAGGTGTCGGGTCTCGGGCAAGGGGTGGTGGAAGCACTCGGGCTCACGGCCTTCGGCTTCGCGGGCGCGGTGGCGGCGGGAATCGCCGTCTATCTGATCGCGTCGAGCTCGGTGGGACTGCCCGTGCATACGCTGCTGCTCGCCGGCGTCATCGTCGGCATCTTCTTCTCCGCCGCCATCACCGTGCTGATCTCGATCGTGGACGCCAACCGCCTGGGCGGGGTGATCCACTGGCTGCTCGGGAGCGTCGCGCCCATTCCGCCGAGCCAGCTCGCCATCTTCACCGTGGCCACCGCGGTGGGAGTCTGGCTCGTTCTCGGCCAGGCCCGCGCCCTCAACCTCCTCGCTCTCGGCGAAGAGGCGGCGACCGAGCTCGGCGTGAATGCCCTCGCCGTCAAGCGCCGGATCTTTTTCGGGGCGGCCTTGCTCACGGGCACGGTGGTGGCCTTCGTGGGGCCCATCGGCTTCGTCGGCCTCATCGTGCCTCAGGTGTTCCGGATGCTCCTCGGGCCGGACAATCGCGTGCTCGTGCCCGCCGCGCTCCTCGGGGGAGGGGCATTCCTCCTCGTCGCCGATACCCTGGCGCGCACAGTGGTGGCGCCCGCCGAGCTGTCGGTGGGCGTGCTGACCTCCTTCTGCGGGGCGCCGTTCTTCATCTGGCTCCTGCGCTCCCGCGTGGCCAGGGGCGCGCCGTGACACCGCTGGCCGAGTTTCGGGGGGTGAGCTTCACCTATCCGCAAGGCGCGGGGGACCGCCCGCCTTTCGAGCTCCGCGAGCTGAGCTTTTCCGTGGCGGCCGGCGAGGTGCTGGGACTCATCGGCCCCAACGCGGCGGGAAAGACCACGGTCATCCGTCTCCTCTCCCACGTGCTTCGTCCCTCGCGCGGCGAGATCCTGGTGGGCGGCGAGCGCGTGTCGGCCCTCGGCCGGGCCTCGGTGGCGCGGCAGATCGCCGTGGTGCCTCAGGACGTTCCCCAGGGATTTCCGTTCACCGTCGAGCAGCTCGTTCTCATGGGCCGCTTCCCGCACGCGCCCGCGCGCTTTTTCGAGAGCCGGGCGG
>DASYQB010000263.1:0-3761 GCA_036005985.1 Candidatus Methylomirabilota bacterium
GATTCCGCGGCTGATCGACGTCTGTGCCCTTCAGGTCGGCCATGTAATACGAGAGGAGCTGGAGCGGCAGTACCGTGAGCAGGGGCAGGACCTCGGGGGCGGCATCGGGGATCTCGAAGACGTCCGGCTCGTTGACGACGATGTGGCCGCCGCGCGTGCTGAGCGGCGCGCCCTCGTGCGTGCAGATGCGACGCACGTCAGCGTCGCCTGACGTGCAGACGGCGATGAGCTGTCCTTCGCGCGCCTTCACCTCCTGCATGTTCGAGAGCGTCTTCTCGTAGTGATTGTCGCGCGGGCACACCACGACGACGGGCATGTCCTCGTCGATGAGCGCGATGGGGCCATGCTTCATCTCTCCGGCGGCATAGCCCTCGGCGTGGATGTAGGAGATCTCCTTGAGCTTGAGCGCTCCTTCGAGGGCGATGGGATGGTGAAGGCCGCGCCCCAGGAAGAGGAAGTTGGAGTGTCCGGCCAGCCCGGTGGCGAGCGCCGCCACCTCCGCCTGGCCTTCGAGCGATTGCGCCATGAGGGCGGGAAGCTCAGCCAACTCCGCTAGGCGCTTCTGGCTGTCTCGGGAAGTCAGGAAGCCTCTCTGAAGACCAAGCGCTAACGCAAACAGATAGGCAGCGGTGACGGTAGCCGTGAACGTCTTGGTTGATGCCACGCCGATCTCAGGTCCGGCGTGCGTGTAGATCACGCCATTGGCTTCGCGGGCCAATGCGGAGCCCACAACATTGGTGATGCCCAGAATCGATGCTCCCCGGTCGCGGGCCGCCTTGACGGCGCCGAGCGTATCCGCCGTCTCCCCCGACTGCGAGATGGCTACGATCAGCGTGTCCGGTCCGACCACCGCGTCCCTGTACCGGAACTCCGAGGCAAGATCCGCCTCGGCGGGAAGCCCGGAGAGCCGCTCGACCATGGAGCGGCCGATCAGCGCCGCATGGTAGGAGGTGCCGCAGGAGACGAGGTACACGCGCCGCAGCCGGGCCACCAGCTCGGCGGAGAGGTTGGCCTCTGGAAGATCGATCGACCCGCTTTCGAGGAGCACCCGCCCCCGCATGGTGTCAGCGACGGCTTGGGGCTGCTCGTGGATCTCCTTCAGCATGAAATGCGCGTACCCGCCCTTTTCCGCCATGGCGGCGTCCCAGGTGACCACCGATGCCGACCGCTGAACAGGGCGGCCGTCGAGCGACGAGATGGACAGTGTCTCGCGGCCAAGGACGGCGATCTCGTCGTCCTCCAAGAGCACCACGCGGCGAGTATGGGGCAGCACCGCCGGGATATCGGACGCCACGAAGGTTTCGTTCTCGCCCAGACCGATGACCACCGCGCCCGCTCCGCGCTTGGCCACCACGATGGTGCCGGCCTCGGCCTCGGACAGGACGCAGATGGCGAAGGCTCCCCGTATACGCTGCAGGGCGGCGGTGACGCCCGCGGAGAGAGGGATCGCCCCGGTCAGGGACGCCTCGATGAGATGAGCGACCACCTCGGTATCGGTTTCCGAGGTGAAGCGGTGACCGTCCGCCTCGAGCTCAGACTTCAGCTCCAGATAATTCTCCAGGATGCCGTTGTGAACGACGGCGAGGCGTCCGCTGCAGTCGCGATGGGGATGAGCATTGTGGTCCGCGGGGCGCCCGTGGGTCGCCCAACGCGTGTGCCCGAGGCCTACGGACCCGCTCAACGGCTCAAGGAGGACGAGACGGTCGAGTCCGTCGATGCGGCCGACGCTTCGCCGCACCTCGAGGCCTGCGGAGGTCTGTATAGCGAGCCCCGCGGAGTCATAGCCGCGGTACTCGAGCCGGCGAAGGCCCTCGAGAAGGATCCCCACCGCATCCCGGCTGCCGATGTATCCGAAGATTCCACACATATCTGCGCTCCCTTAGCTCAGGCGCCCACAGCGCGGTAATACGCGAGCATGAGCGCGTAGGTGGGCAGGTGGTACTCTGCCGGACCACCGCGACGCAGCTCGAGCACTGGGGTGCGGGTATCGTTAGGACCGCGTCGCGTGGTCACGGCGCAGGTGAACCCCGCGTCTCGGACCAGTTGGGTGACGGTCTCGGTGTAGTCGTCAGCCCTGCCATTTGGATACGCGAAGCCACGGACGGACTCGCCCAGGACCTTCTCGATGGCGGCCTTGGAGCCGTGAATCTCTTCCCACGCGCGGTCCGCGGTGAGCCGCGACAGGATGGGGTGGGTGATGGTATGCGCGCCGATCGAGAATCCGAGACCGCGTAGCGCGTCCACCTCGTCCCAGCTGAGCATGAGTCGCTTGGGGCGTTCGGGACTGGGCCGCAGCGAGGTCATCAGTTGTTCGACAGAGTCGGCACGCTCGTCGTCCGACAGACGCTTCAGACGAGCGAGCGCCGCGTCGAGGGCGGCGAGGCGGTCGCTCACCGTGCCGAGGGAGAGCAGCTGTCCGTCAACCAGCTCCACTCGGCGGGCGGTGGCGCTCTTGAAGGCCATGGCCAGACGATCGAACCAGAGCGCCCGTGGAGTATCGATGTGGCCGGTGACGAGAAAAATCGTCGCGGGAAGCCCCAGGCGCTTGAGGATGGGCGCGGCGTGGGTGAAGTTGTCGCGATAGCCGTCGTCGAAGGTGATGGCAAGCGCGTTCGTGGGGACGCGGTTCTCCTGCAGAGCCGCCGCCAGATCCTCGACGGTCATGACCCGATAGTGACGGGCGATATAGGCCATGCGAGCGGCAAAGACCGCCGTGGGCAGCGACGGCAAGAACGGGTCGTTGTCATCGTTGACACGGTGAAAGGTGAGGATCTGTACGCGCGGCCTCGGATGCGTCCGCGCCAGGCCGCGGGCCAGGGGACCCACCAGCCCGCTGTGGTAGAGCGCTCCGGAGAGACCGCGGATCATGGCGGCCCGGAGCCTCATCACGCCCCTCCGTGCCGCTGATGCCAGAGCTCCAGCATGAGCAGGGTCCAGAGCCTGTCACCGTAGAAGGGGGTGTGATCCGCTTCATGGAGGCGGAACAGCTCTTCGACAGCCCCCGGAGCGAAGTAACCTCGGTCGAGGGAGCGTCGGGACAACAGGGTGTCGCGCCCGAGCTCGCGAAATCCCGGATGCTTCTTGAGCCAATCGCTGGTGGGGAGGCCAAAGCCATGCTTGACCTTGGCGAGAATCTCCTTCGGGAGAAGATCCCGGAAGGCCTGCTTGAAGATGTAGCGCTTCTCGGTTCCCCGGACCTTGTACGAGGCGGGAAGCGTCGCCATGAATTCAACCAGAGGGTGATCAAGCAGAGGAAACCGCACCCCGAGGCCGGCCGCCTCGGCCGTTCGGGCCACCTTGAAGAGATCGTTGTCGGCCAGGGTGATTTTGAGGTCGACATGGAGAAGCCGATTGAGCTCGCCCGCCCCCGCGGCGCCTTCGAAGTGGCCCCGGGCCACGCGGAGGGGCCAGTCCGGCGTGGTGGCGATCTCGAAATCAGGATGGAGCAGCCACCCGCGGTTCTGATTGACGAAGAACTCGCTCGAGTAGAAGCGATCCGGGTTCGGGAGCGACGCGCGCTCGACATAGCGCCGCGCCTTGCCGGTAAGGCCGGGCGCGTCGGCCGGGAAGCGGCGCACCACCGGCTCGATGAGCCCCCGGCGCAGCGCAGCCGGGATGCGACGATAACGGGCGAGGATGGCTTCGCGCCGGTAGCGCTCGTTGCCGCCGAAGATCTCATCTCCGCCGTCACCCGCCAGCAAAACCCGCACGCCGGTCTCCCGCGCGTATCGCGCGCAGAGATAGGCGGGGAGCGCCGAGTT
>DASYQB010000264.1:0-9914 GCA_036005985.1 Candidatus Methylomirabilota bacterium
TCGAGGGCCATGGCCGACTCCATCACCTGCCGCGCGAGGGACTCCAGGCGCGCCACCTCGGCCTCGGGCGCTTCGAAGAGGAGCTCGTCGTGCACCTGGAGGAGCATGCGGCTCTCGAGGCCGCTCTCCGCGAGGGCCTTGGCCATGCGCACCATGGCGATCTTGATCAGGTCGGCCGCCGTGCCCTGAACCGGGGCGTTGGTCGCCATGCGCTCGGCAAAGCCTCTGAGATTCGGATTACCGCTGCGGAGCTCCGGGATGTAGCGGCGCCGGCCGAGGAGCGTCTGGACAAAGCCGCGCTCGCGCCCCTCCGCCACCGTGCGCTCCAGATAGGCCTTCACCTTCGGATGCCGCTCGAAGAAGCGGTCGAGGAACTCCTGGGCCTGCTTCGGCGAGATGGAGAGGCCGCGGGAAAGCCCGAAGGCGGTGACTCCGTAGATGATGGAGAAGTTCGTGGTCTTGGCCACGTCGCGCTGCTCGGAGGTGACGGCGGCCAGCTCGACGCCGAAGACCTCGGCGGCGGTGCGCCGGTGGATGTCTTCTCCCGCCCGGAAGGCGGCGAGGAGGCTCTCCTCCCCCGAGACGTGGGCGAGAATGCGCAGCTCGATCTGCGAGTAGTCGGCGGCCACGAATCGCCAGCCGGGCTCCGGCACGAAGGCGGCGCGGATGCGGCGGCCGAGCTCCGTGCGGATGGGGATGTTCTGGAGGTTCGGCGTGGACGACGACAACCTTCCCGTGGCGGCCACGAGCTGGTTGAACGAGGTGTGGATCCGCCCGGTGGCGGCATTGATCATGATGGGCAGAGCGTCGGCATAGGTGGACTTGAGCTTGGCGAGCGTCCGGTGCTCGATGATCTTCGCGGGCAATTCGTGGCCGAGCGCGAGCTGCTCGAGGACATCCGCGTCGGTCGAGTAGCCGGTCTTGGTCTTCTTGACGGGAGGCAGCTTGAGCTTCTCGAAGAGAATGTGGGCCATCTGCTTGGGCGACCCGATGTTGAATTCCTCCCCCGCCAGCCCGTAGATCTCGCGGGTGAGCCGCTCCAGGGTCAGATCGAGCTCCTTGGAGAAGTCCTCGAGGCGCGCCGGATCCACCCGGATGCCGTGGCGCTCCATGGCCGCGAGCACAGGCACGAGCGGCTGCTCGAGCTCTCCGTACAGGGTGTGGAGACTCACCTCCTTGAGCGCGCGGGGCAGCATCTCCCAGATCTGCCAGATCCAGCGCGCGCGGCTGCCTGCCGCGGCCAGTCCGGGCCCCTCGCCCAGGAGCTCCGCGCTGACGTCGGCGAGCTTGTAACTCGTGCGCGCGGGATTGAGCAGGTACGCCCCCACCGCCACGTCGTCGAAGTCGGGGGGAGTGCCACGGATCAGCCACCATTCGACCACGTGCTTGACGTCGTGCCCGACGAGGCGCCGGCCGCCGAAATCCGGCGCTTCTGGCGCGAGCTTCAGGACGGCGGCGCCGGGGGCGGGATGGTAGATGCCGAGAGAGGACAGCTCAGGACCCGGCGGCCCTCCCTCGCCGACCCAATCCACCGCCACGGGATCGCCGGCGGGCACGGCGGCCAGCCACTGCCGTAGCGCCTCGGGTCCCTCGAGGCTGGGCAGCGTCTCGGTGACCACGACCGGCGTCTCCGCGGCGGGAAGCTGGCGCAGCAAGGTCTCGAACTCGAGCTCCGTCCACAGCCCCCGGAGGCGCTCCCAGTCCGGCTCCTGGCGCTTGAAGGCGTCGAGATCCTGGGCGATGGGCACGCGCGTGCTCACGGTGGCCAGCTCGCGGGAGAGGAATGCCTGCTCGCGATGGGTGGCGAGCGTCTCCCTCACCTTGCCCTGCACGAGAGTGAGGTTCTCGTAGAGCCGCTCCACGCTGCCGAACTGGGAGATGAGCTTGACCGCCGTTTTCTCGCCCACCCCGGGCACGCCGGGAATGTTGTCGATGCTGTCGCCCATGAGGGCGAGGAGATCGGGAATCTGCTTGGGACCGACCCCCCACTTGGCCGTCACCGCCTCGTCGTCGAACCAGATCGGCTCGCCGCGCACGTTCGTGGAGAGCACCCGCACGCCCGGGCCGACGAGCTGGAGCATGTCCTTGTCCGCGGTGACCAGCACCATCTCCACCGCTTCGCTCCGCATCCGGTCGACGAGCGTGCCCAGCACATCGTCGGCCTCGAAGCCGGGCACCTCGAGCAGGGGCAGCCGGAGCGCCTCGAAGACCCGCTTGACGAGGATGATCTGGCTGCGGAGATCGTCGGGCATTCCCGGACGCGTCTCCTTGTAGGACGGGAGCTTCTCCTCGCGAAAGGTGGGGCCCGGTGGATCCCACGCCACCGCCGCGTACGCCGGGTTCTCCTCGCGGAGCAGCTTCAGAAGCATGGTGGACACACCGCGAACGGCGTGGGTCGCCTGGCCCTTGGAGTTGGAGAGATAGGGCAGGGCGTGATAGGCGCGGTAGAGAAACCCCGGCCCGTCCACCACGAAAAAGCGCGCGCTCATGCCGGCACCACACGATCGTAGAGAGCGCGCACCCAGGCGGTGCGGCGCTTGTGGTCCTCGAGAAACTCCTTGCGCGATGGATACTCCAGGCTCTTGGCGAGCCGCGCGGGGATGGGTCCGGCCAGATCCAGCGTGTCGGTGGGCCGGGCGCCGAAGAGACGCAGGTCCGCGGAGACCCGGCGGAGGAAGCGGTAGTGCGCGGCCAGGGTATCCGCCTCGTCGCCGGGAAGCAGACCGGCGCGACCGATCGCTCCGAGCGCGGTCACGGTATGCGGGCTCCGGATCGCCGGATGCCGTTTGCCATGCGTCATCTGTATCGCCTGGGTGATGAACTCCACATCGACCAGCCCTCCTCGTCCGAATTTGACGTGCAGCCGTCCGGGCGTCTCCTTGCCCAGCTCCTTCTGCATGCGCCCGCGGAGCTCCCGCATCTCCTTGAGATGGGGCGGCGCCGCCTCACGACCATACACGAGAGCACGGATCTCCTGCCTCACCGCGCGGCCGAGCCGTGGATCGCCTCCCACCAGACGCGCGCGCGTGAGAGTCTGCCGCTCCCACGGATCGGCCCACTCCCGGTAGTACTGCCCGAGCGCCTCGAGGCTCGACGCGAATCCGCTCCCCTTGGAGCCCGGACGGAGGCGCAGGTCCACGGGCACCACTACCCCCGCCGCCGTCACGTCGCCCAGGATGGAAGAGAGCAGCTCCACCGCCCGATCGTAGAACACATGGGCCTCGACGGGCTCGGCTCCGTCGGTCTCCCCTGCCCCGCCGTAGATAACGAAGAGGTCGAGGTCGGAGCCCGTGGAGAGCTCGCGCCCGCCGAACTTCCCCAGTCCGATGATACAGGCGCCCACCAGCTGGCCTTTCGCGTCGCGCGGGACGCCGTACGCCTCTGCCGTCTCCGCGAGGGCCATGAGCCACGCCGCGGCCAGCGCCGCCTCCGCCAGCTCCGTCATCTCGCGTGAGAAGCGCTCCGCATCGGTGACCCCGAGGAGCATGCGCCAGGTGATAGCCAGCTCCTCGGCCTGCTTGGCTCTGCGCAGTCGATCCATGCGCTCGGACAACGGGAGCCGCGGGCCCAAGGCAGGCGCGAGGGCCTGCCGGAAATACTGGCGGCGGCGGGGCGAGGCGAACGTCGACGGATCGGCCAGCCCGTTGAGGAGCTCGGGCTGCGTCACGAGGAGCTGGGTGAGGAGCTCGCCGCGCGCGCAGAGCTTGACGAGATTGGCGAGGAGATCCGGGCGCTCGGCGAGCAGCTCGAGATAGGCGGTGCGGGGACCCGCCGCGGCCAGGAACCGCTCGAACTGGTTCAGGGCCTCGTCGGGATCGGGACTCTGCCAGAGCGCCTCGAGCAGCACGGGGAACATGGCGTGGAGGGCCCGGCGCATCGGCTCCGCGTAGGGCACGAGGGGCCGCCCCTCGAGGACGAGGCGGAGATTCTGGCGCGCCCGGTCCGGATCGGTGAAGCCGGTGGCCTTGAGCGCGGTGTAGGTCGGGATGCGCGGCGCGGCGGCGCGGGCCGCGGGCGGCGCGGCGAAGAATTCGGTGAAGGCCTGGTGGACACCCTGGGTGATGCGGCGGTACTCGGCCTCGAAGCGGCGGCGCGCCTCGACGGGGGGAAGAGTCGAGCCGAGCCGGCGCGCCAGCCGTCCGAGGGCGGCCGCGTCCTCCGGCAGGGTGTGGGTCTGGAACTCGTCGAGGATCTGCAATCGATGCTCGACGGTCCGGAGGAAGATCAGCGCTTCCCCGAGAAAGCGTCCGAGCGCCTGGGGCAGATAGCCGCGCTCGGTCAGGCGGAAGATGGCGCGCAGGCTGTTCCGCTCGCGCAGCCAAGGGTCATCACCGGAGCAGAGGAGCTGGAGGGCCTGCACGAGGAACTCGACCTCGCGGATGCCCCCCACCCCCAGCTTGACGTGACGGCGCTGGACTCCCTTGGCGCGGAGGGACTGGTCGATCTGGGTCTTCATGCCGCGCACGGCGGCCACGATGTCGGGATCCATCCCGGGGCGGAAGACGAAGGGGCGCACGAGGTCGAGGAAGCGCGCGGCGACACTCGCGTCTCCCGCGCATAAGCGCGCCTTGATGAGGGCCTGCCGCTCCCACAGCTCCGCCCGCTCCTCGAGGTACGCGCGGTAGGCGGCGAGGGAGAGGACGACGCCGCCCATGCGTCCCTCCGGACGCAGGCGCAGGTCCACCCGGAAGGCGTAGCCTTCGTCCGTGACGGATTCGAGCGCCTCCACGAGGGTGCGCGCCCCCGCTGCGAAGTAGTCACCGTTCGCGATGCTTCCCTCTTCACCGCCCGAGGTGAAGCCGTCGTCCCCATAGACGAAGACGAGGTCGATGTCGGACGAGTAATTGAGCTCGTCGCCGCCCAGCTTGCCCATGCCGATAACCGCGAATCCCGTGGGCGAGCCGTCCTCCGCGCGCGGCTCTCCGAATCGCCGGACCAGATCCTCCTCCGTCCACCGCCACGCCGCGGCCAGACACACATCGGCCATGCGCGACAGCTCTTCCGTGGTCACGGTGAGGTCGGCGTCGCCCAGGATGTCGCGGCTGGCGATGCGCAGGAGCTGACGGTACTTGAAGCGGCGCAGGGCATTCCACCGCGCCTCCGGCCGGGTGAAGGCGCTCGCGCTCTGGGCGAGGCCCGCGGCCATCTCGTCGGCGAGCCACTGTCGCATCGTGCCCGGCTCGAGGAGCCACGAGAGCAGGGTGGGGCGGCGCCGCAGCGTATCGGCGAGGAACTGGCTGGTGCCTCCGACCCGCGCGACGAGGTGAAGCGCGCCCGGGTGACCGCCGAGCAGCCGGAACAGCGCGGCGCGCTCGCCCTGAGCGGCCAGGCGCTCGAGGTTGTTGAGCGCCATGTCGGGATCGGGCGCTTCCGCCATCTCCTGGAGGAGACGAGGAAGGAGGGGCGAGAGCAGCTCGGCGTCCCGAGGATCGGGCGTCAACGCGTGAAGGTTGGCGAGGGCCCGGCGCGGTTCGCCAAAGCCCAGGCGCTTCAGCGCCGCGAGCGCTTTCCGGTCACGGGACGCGGCGGTCAGGAGATTGGTCATGTTCGCGAGGTCACCGACGCCCCTCACCTGCCCGCTCCCCTGAGGGGAGAGGGAGACTAGATGGCGGACTCGCCCTTCTCGCCGGTGCGGATGCGAATGGCCTCGCCCATGGGTAGCACGAAGACCTTGCCGTCGCCGATGGAGCCCGTCCGTGCGGCCGCGGCCACCGTGGCCACGACTTTGTCCACGAGGGAGTCGGGGACGACCAACTCGACCTTCACCTTGGGCAGGAAGTCGATGGTGTACTCCGAGCCCCGGTAGAGCTCGGTGTGTCCCTTCTGCCGGCCGAAGCCGCGCACCTCCGTCACCGTCATGCCGATGATGCCGAGCTCCGTCAGCGCTTCCTTGACGTCGTCCAGTTTGAACGGCTTGATGATCGCTTCGATCTTCTTCATCGAGACCTCCGTGACGGCCTGGGGCCCGCGGGGCGAAGCGCCTTCTTGTAGAGCAGAGCGTACTCGCGGGCCGAGGCGTCCCACGAGAAATCCTCCGTCATGCCGTTTCTCGCCAGTGCGCTCCAGAGGTCGGGCCGCCGGAAGACGCTCACCGCCCGGTGGATCGCCTCCAGCATGGCGTCCGTCTCGAAGTCATCGAAGAGAAAGCCGGTGCCCGCCCGGCGGGTGGCGTCGAATTCCTTGACGGTGTCGGCGAGACCGCCCGTCCGCCGAACAATGGGCACCGTGCCGTAGCGGAGGGAAATGAGCTGGCCCAGCCCGCACGGCTCGTAGCGCGAGGGCATGAGGAAACAGTCCGCGCCGCCGTAGATGCGGGTGGCCAGCGCGCTGTCAAAGCCGAGGCGTACCCCAACCTTGCCCGGATACTGCGCCGCCGCGGCCAGCCACGCCTCTTCCAGATGCGCTTCGCCCGAGCCGAGCAGCACGAACTGACCGCCCGCCTCGAGCATGGCGGGCAGACCCTCGAGCACGAGGTCGAGACCCTTCTGCCCGGCCAGCCGCGTCACCATGGCGATGATCGGCCCCGGCGCGTCATCCAACTCGAGCTCGCGCCGGAGCGCCTCACGGCAGGCGGCCTTGCCCTCGGGCTCGTCGGCGGAGTACGGGCGCGCCAGCCCGGGGTCCTTCGCGGGATTCCACTGCTCGTAATCGATGCCGTTGATCACCCCGTAGAGATCGGCCGCGCGCTCCTCGAGCACCCCGTCCAGGCCGTTGCCAAACTCGGGCGTGCGGATCTCCGCCGCGTACGTGCGGCTCACCGTGTTGAGCAGGTCGGAGAAGACGAGGCCGCCCTTGAGGAAGTTGATCTTGCCGTAGAACTCGATGCCGGCGGGAGTGAAGAGGTCCCAGCCCAGCCCGGTCATGGCCATGTCGTAGTGCCAGAAAGCGCCCTGGTAGGCGAGGTTGTGAATGGTGAGGAGGGTGGCCATCGATCCGAGGACGGGATGGTCGCGGTAGAGCGTGCGGAGGTAAACGGGGATGAGCCCGGTCTGCCAGTCGTTGACGTGGATGATCTGCGGTCGCCACATGCTCTCCAGCTCGATGACCGATTCGAGCGCACCGCGACAGAAGAACACGAAGCGCTCGCAGTTGTCCCAGTAGTCACCGTCCGCGGTGCCGTAGAGCCCGTCGCGGTCGAAGTACTGGTCCTGGGCGAGGAAGTACACGGGGACGCCGCCCGTGGTTTCCGTCTCCTCGAGCGCTCCCTCCACCACGCGGTCGCCGAGAGGGACGCGGAGCCGCGGAACCAGCGTCTTGATCTCCGGGGCGTGAAGCTCCATCCCGCGGTGACGGGGCATGAGGATGCGCACGTCGTGGCCGAGGGCCCGGAGGGCCCGGGGCAGGGCGCCCGTGACGTCGCCCAGCCCGCCCGTCTTGGCAAAGGGCGAGGCCTCGGAGGCGACGAGGAGGATGCGGAGACGCGGTGGCATGTCTTGGCCTCAGGAATCTTCTTCGAGAATCGGGAAGACGAGCTGCGAGATGTGCGACGAGATGCGCTTGAGATTCGTCAGCACGTCGAGGTGGATCTCGGAGGTCTCCAGCGACTCCGCGAGCCCCTGCCGCAGCCGCGCCAGATGCGAGGAGCGAAGCTCGCGCTCACGCTGTCGTATGGCCGGGCGCTGATCGAGCACGTCCTGGGCGAGGGTGCGATCGTTGGAGGCGAATCCCGCGATGGCGCGCTCGAGGTTCTTCGAGATCATGCCGTGAAATTCGAGCAGCTCCGCCTCCCCCGCCTCGGAGAAGCGCCGTCCCTGGTAGAGCTTCTTGCGGGCCAGCTCCATGAGGTTCTTGTCCACGATGTCACCGATGTTCTCGAGGTTGCCGATGAAGGAGATGAGGGCGATCTCCTTCCGGGTGAGATCGGGTGACATGGTCTCCTGCCCGAGCCGGGTCAGGAAGAGCTTGATCTCGCGCTCGAGATAGTCGAGCTGGTCATCGCGCCGCTCGACATCCTCCAAGAGCTCCTGGTTGTCCGTGCGCAGGGCGGTCATGGCATCCCGGAGCATACCCTGCGCCACGTCGCCCATGCGGAGCGCTTCACGGGTGGCCTGCCCGAGGGCGAGGGCGGGCTGGTCGAGATAGCGGTCGTCCAGGTAGCGCGTCTTGAACGGATTGTCGGCGCCCTTGATCTCCTCGGGCACGAGGGCGGTGATGGCCCGCGCGGCAAGAGGCGCAAAGGGCAGGAACACTGCGCTGATAGCCACGTTGAAGAGGGTGTGCGCGTTGGCGATCTGGCGCGCCGGACTCTCGGCCGTGGTGGACAGGAAGGACGTGAGCTGGTGAAGGAACGGCAGGGCGAGGGCCACTCCGAGGACCTTGAAGGCGATATGTGCCACCGCCACCCGTCGCGCGTCCGCGGAGGAGCGCAGGCTCGCCGCCAGCGCGGTGGCGCAGGTGCCGATATTGGCGCCGAGCACGACGGGCAGGGCGCCGTCGAGGGGGAGCAGTCCCTGCTGGGCGAGGGAGAGCATGACGCCAATGGTGGCCACGGACGACGCCATGCCCGCGCTGAAGATCGCCCCCACGAGAAGCCCCAGGGCGGCATTGCTCGACAGCGCCACCAGCACCTGGCGGGCGAGCGGGCTGTCCGCCACGGGGGCCACCGCTTCCGTCATGACACGCATGCCCAGGAAGACGAGGCCGAACCCCAGCACCACCTGCCCCAGGCTCTTGGCGAGACCGCGCCGGGCGAAGAACGTGAGGGCGAAGCCTACCCCGACGAGGAGCAGGGCCAGCTCCTGGACCTTGAAGGCGAGGATCTGCACGGTGAAGGTCGTGCCGATGTCGGCGCCCAGGATGACCCCGAGCGACTGACGGAACGTCACGAGGCCGGCCGACACGAAGCCGATGAGCATCAGGGTGGTGGCCGAGGAGGACTGGATCAGCGCGGTAACGAGCGCACCCGAGCACACCGCGGCGAGGCGATTGCGGGTCATGCTGGTGAGCAGATGACGAAGATGGCCGCCCGCCGAGCGCTGGAGCCCTTCGCCGCACAGCTGTATGCCATAGAGAAGCAGGGCGAGGCCGCCGAACAGGCCGAGGAGGACCACGGCTAGTGTCCCAGCCTCGAGGGCGCCAAGGGGCCACCGGCGGCCAGGCCGGCCAGATGACGTGTGCTGTTGACGGAGCGCACGATGGGCGGCGCAATCTCCGTGATCGATCCGTTCGACAGCGTCAGGCGCCAGATCGAGGACAGGGGAAGACCCAGGCAGTAGGCGAGATAGGCGCTGATCACGCCGCCGTGACACACCACGAGCGCCTCTTGGCCATCGGGATGGGCGGCCGCGATGGCCGCCATGGCGCCGACGACGCGCAGCTGCACATCGGCGAGAGGCTCCGCACCCGGAGGCAGGCAGGCCACCGGATCGCGCACCCACTGCGCGTACGGATCGCCGGGCAGGCTGCTGATCTCCTCCACCGTCTGCCCTTCCCAGTCACCCAGCGACAGCTCGCGAAGCTCGTGCACCTGGGTGACGGAGAGGCCGAGACCCTCCACGGCGATCTCCGCAGTGCGGCGCGCCCGCTCGAGCGGGCTCGTATATACCGCGGTGACCCGGCGATGGCGCAGGGCCTGGCCGAGGGCAGCGGCCTGGCGCTCGCCCAGCTCGGACAGCGCGACGTCCTGGACACCCTGAAAGCGCCTCACGGCATTCGACACCGACTGGCCGTGCCGCGCGAGGATGAGCCGGCTCATCGTGCCGCCGGCGCCGCCTTGTACGCCGAGCGCAGGCGCTCGATGGTCTCGGGCTTGCCCAGTATCGCCGCCACCTGGAAGATGGGCGGGCTGGCCGTCTTGCCGGTGAGGGCGATCCGGGTGAGCTGCGCCAGGTCGACGAGCTTGAGGCCCATCTCGGCCGCCAGCCCTCGATAGAGCGCCTCGAGACTCTCCGTATCGAAGGCCTCCTGGGCCTCGA
>DASYQB010000265.1:0-4590 GCA_036005985.1 Candidatus Methylomirabilota bacterium
AGCACGAGGGGGAGGCGCTCCGCGAAGGCCACGGACGCCACTTCATGACCATAGCCAAGGACACGATCTTCCGTGTCTTTCCCGGGACGGAGGATCTCCTCGGCGAGCTCCGTCGACGCTCCATCGGGACGGCCGTCGCCACCTCGAGCACCCACTCCCATCTCAATGCGACTCTGGCCAGCAGTGGCCTCGATCTCGAGCGGCTGGTGGGCCACATCGTCACGGGGGGCCCCTCTCTCGATAGCAAGCCGGCGCCGGATCTGATCCACGCTGCCCTGGCGAAGCTCGGAAGTGATCCCCAGCGCTCGGTCATGGTCGGCGATACTCGACACGATGGCGAGGCGTCTGCTCGGGCGGGTGTGCCGTTTCTCGGTCTCTTGTGCGGCGGGCGCCCGCCTGAAGAGCTATCGAGGGCGGGAGCATTGAGTCTCTACGCCGATCCGGCCGATCTCCTCGCCCGCCTCCAGGAAGCTCTCCGTCTCGCTTCCAGCGTCTCTCGGTAGTGTCCGCAAGCAACGCTCCAACTGGACGTCGCCTCCCGGTCAAGCTGACGCTCCCTCAAGCGCTTTCCCGACTCGCTACCGTACCGCCCAAGCTGTTCACTCGGGAGCGAGATGCCCTCGCTGACCACCTGCGACGAGCGGGCGACAAGAAGACCGCAAAGGTTGTGAAAGCCCGGCGCGCTCCGGCTCTTCCGGTGTGGATCGTGAATCGGCTCGCTCTGGCGCATCCCGAGATGCTCGCCGAGCTTATGGGCGCCGCCGATCGGCTCAAGGCGATCCAGCTCGGCCGACGCCAGGAGCCAGGCGGCCTGGCCAAAGCCATGGCGACCTACCGAGCCGTGCTCGATCGTCTCGTCGACCACGGCAGATCCTTGCTGAAAGAGGCGGGTACCGGGAACAGTAGCCAGATGCTCTCGCGAGTCGAGCGCACGCTGAACGCCGCCCTTGTCAACCCACTTTCACGAGCCGCGCTCCAACGCGGCGAGCTCGAGACCGAGCTCGATGCTCCAGGGTTCGATGTCTTTGCCGGCGCTCGCCCGGCGGAACGCCGCGGCCGTGGCCGGCTCTCCAGAGCGTCAGTCTCCTCGATCGCGCCCCAGACCTCCGGCGCCACGATTCCGGAGACCGCCCGCCAGCGCGTGGTCGCCACGATCCCGGAGACTCCACGTCGGCATCGGAGACGTGAGAGCGCGGAGCAGAACCCCGAAGCCGTTCGACGTCTCCTCGCCGCCGTGGACAGCGCCCGAGAGAGACTCGCCGCGGCGCACGAGGAGACTCACCGGGCCAAGACCCGACTGGCGGACCTCCTCCGTGAGGTAAAGCAATCGAAGCAGAGCCTCAAAGAGCGTACGCAGGAGGTTCGTCGTCGAGCGCGGGCCCTGAGGCTTGCCCTGAAGGCCCTCGGCGGCCATCGCCGTCACCCTTCGTCACCGCCGCGCTGAGGCCACCGCACCGGAGTACCTTCCATTCAGCATCCATGCTTCACCGATCGCACGCTGGAGCGGCCATTGCGAGGCCCGGCCCGGCATGGTATGAGCGAGAAGCCTTCACTCGAGCGCGAACCGAACCTGCATCACGCGAGGAGCGAGCAATGGAGAAGAAGCGTGTATTCGGGACGGGCGGAGAGCTCCTGGTCCATCAGCTGGTGGCGCAGGGCGTCCGCTACGCCTTCACCAATACCGGGAGCGCGGAGGCGGGGTTCTTCAATGCCCTCCTGACCGTTCCGGGCGTCCAGCCCATCCTGCTCCTCGCGGAGTCCCTGGTGCTCTCGGCGGCGGACGGCTACGCGAAGGCGGCTCGCAAGCCGGCCTTCGTCAACGTGCACCTGGCGGCGGGAACACGCCAGGGCTCCGGTCAGCTCCAGAACGCGTACTTCGACGGCACCCCGATGGTGGTCACCGCGGCCATGCGCGACGTCGGGTCATACGGCGACCACGGTGCGCTGGTGGCGAGCGGGGGATTCTCCCAGATGGGTGCCGTCGAGGACATCACGAAGCGGCGCTGGGAAGTCTGGGAGGCTGGCGGAATCCCCACCGTCACCCGGCGCGCGTTCAAGGACGCGACTACCTTCCCCACCGGGCCCGTCTACGTGGCCTATGCCAGCTCGGCGCTGGAGGCGACCAACGTGGAGGCGGTCATCCAGTCCGCCGATCCGCCCCACATGGGTCTGGTACCGGAGGCGAGCGTCATCCACGCGATCTGGGACGCCCTGCTCAACGCCGAGAATCCCCTGCTCGTCTGCGGGCCGGACATCGGCGCGGCGGGAGCGGAGGAGGAGATCCTCGCCCTCGCCGAGCGCCTGGCCCTGCCCGTGGCCACCGGCATCTTCGACTATGCCAGCTTCCCCGTGCACCACCCGAACTATGCCGGAGGCGTCGAGGCCCTCTCCGAAGAGAGCTACGACGTCGTGTGCTGCGTCGGCTACCGGCAGAACACCCGCGGCAATCCCACCGACCTCCGCTTCCGCGAGGCGGGCACCATCATCGGGATCGGCCACGATCCCGCCCAGCTCGGCAATACCTTCCCCCTGGACGTGGCGGTCTGGGGCAATGTGCGGCAGACGCTCTCTGCCCTCAACGCCTCGTGGAAAGAAGCCGACGCCCGGCTGCCCCATCTCGAGCGGCGCGCCGCCGCGCTGCGATCGCGCGGTGAGCAGCGAGTGCGCCAGCTTCACGACGAAGCCATGGGGCATGCGTCCGACACGCCGATTCACCCGAACTACCTCGCGCAAGTGGCGGGCAGCGTGCTGCCCGAGGGCACGCTCGTGGTGTCCGAGAGCTTCCGCAATGCCGACCATCTCATGCCGTTCGGCTTCGACAAACGCCAGTGGCGCCTCGTGCGGACCTTTGGCGCGTCGCTCGGGCACGGCATCGGAGCGGCGGTGGGGGCGCAGCTGGGAGCGCCGGATCGCCCGGTGGTGTGCAGCGTCGGGGACGGCGCGGTGATGTACAGCGCCTCGGGCTTCTGGACCATGGCGCGGTACGGCCTGCCCATCCTCACCATCGTCTGGAACAATCTCAACTACCAGACGGTGCGGACCAACTTCCACACCTTCGGCGGCGAAATGGCCAAGCAGAAGAAGTATCCCGAGGTCTATCTCGGCGATCCCGAGATCGACTTCGTGATGCTCGCGAAAGCCCAGGGGATCGAGGGCACGGCCGTGCGCGAGCCCCAGGCCATCGAGGCCGCCCTGCGCCGGGGCGTCGACGCCATCAATGCGGGTGAGCCGTATCTGCTCGACATCCGCGTGGCCACCGTCGGCACGGGCGCCGACTCCACCTGGCACCAGCGCTTCAAGCTCCGCGACTAGAGTCATCACCGGCGAAACGGTGACGTTCACGCTGCCCGAGCGCCTCGGGTCATAGCGCGGCCGCATCCCACCGGAGACCGTCTCAGAGCAGGCGCGCGCCTCTCGCTTCGGTCAGCGACGGCCGCGGACTCGACTCGACGCCGCCCGCAGCACGCTCCGCATCGACGGATCGCTCACGCTCACGACCCCGGCACCGTGAGGCACGGGGGCCGGCACCTTGCCGCGTGCCGCGTTGCGCGTCACAGACGCGTTGCAGCCGATGGCCGTGCATCGTCGGCGCGCGAAGCGCACGGGATCTTCGCCATCGAAGGTCACGCGCTGCTGGCGATTGCTCAGCGAGGAGAGCACGGGGGCGACGCCGACGGGTCCGCCTACCGTGCCGATCGAAAGCGGCACGTATCGCAGCGCCTGCACGCCCGGCGGGCCGGACACGACGAGCCGCTCTTGCAGCAAAGTATCGCCATGCTGGTCGATGAACCGAATGACTACCTCACCCTGCCCGATGATCGCGATCTCCATGGTCGCCTCCCTGATGCCCCGGGATTGCCTCAGGCAATGGTTTCGTCGAGATAGACGTGGGATCCGACCCGGCGGATGGTGGAGATCGTCACGTGCTGATCCGCGGTCATGCCGAAGTCGCGCACGCGCAGGAGGGCGAGCGCCGCGCCGTCAACGGGCGGTGAGGACACGTGCGAGGGGCCATGCAGAATCAGGGGTGGTCGCTGGAGGTCATTGAAGGCGAGCCAGACGTCGGTGGCCACGTCCGGCGAGATGCTGAATTCCGGCAGGATCACGTTGTTCTGGGTCCCCATCAAAAATACCCCCTGGTTCTTCTCGCTGGCGATCTCGCGCACCACGGTACGCTGGCTGTCGAGCGCCGCGAAAACGACCGTCCACACCTCCGGAACGTTGCTCACCGGATCCGAGAACGTCTGCTCCACCGCAATCTGCAGCATGATGCTGCCCTTGGCCATGGTGACCTCCTGAGCCCTCCGTCGTGTTCAAACGCTCGGCCTGGTCGGAAAGGGCGTTAATTGGAGCTCGTGCGTCCAGCAGGATTTGTCCTGGGTGTGCAGGTAGTAGAACGCCTCCGCGATCTTCACGGGGTTCATCACCACTTCAGGTTGCTTCTGGGCCCTCGGCAGGGCTCGCGTGCCGGGTGAGTCGATGAGGCCGTCGATCACCACATTGGCCACGTGGACTCCATGCTCGGAATATTCCTCGGTGAGCACCTGGGCCAGGGTGCGCATCATCACGCGCGGATAGTAGAGCGACTGG
>DASYQB010000266.1:0-18817 GCA_036005985.1 Candidatus Methylomirabilota bacterium
TCGCGCGAAGCCGGACCCGCTCGCGCCTCTCCCGCTCGTCGCTCGAGACCCTGGCCATCGTGGCCTATCGCCAGCCTGTGTCGCGCCCCGACATCGATGCCGTGCGCGGCGTCAACTCCGAAGCCGTCCTCGACAATCTCCTCGACCGCCGCATGATTCGCATCGCCGGGCGCAAGGACTCGCCGGGGCGGCCTTTCCTCTACGAGACGACGCGTGATTTCCTCGTGGCCTTCGGCCTGCGCGATCTCAGCGATCTCCCCAAGGTGGACGGTGAGCTGGTGATTCCCGAAGCGCCCACCGATGCCACGGGCTCCGCCCCCGCCGACACCACGGAGAGCACTCCTGCCACCGATCCGCATCAGCAAGATCCTGGCGCAGGCGGGCCTGAGCTCGCGCCGCGGGGCTGAGGCCCTTCTCGCTGCCGGCCGCGTGACCGTGAACGGCGTGGTCCGCCTCGAGCCGGGAGCGCAGGCCGACCCCGCCGTCGATGCCATCACCTTCGATGGGCGCCCCATCGGCGCGCGCGACACCCGGACGTACCTCCTCCTTCACAAGCCGCGAGGCTATCTCACCAGCCTCAAGGATCCGGAAGGCCGGCCGGTGGTGGTGGATCTCTTGCCCGCGGACGCGCCGAGGCTCTTTCCCGTGGGGCGACTCGACTACGATGCGGAGGGGTTGCTCCTCCTCACCAACGACGGCGACCTCGCGAACCGTCTCCTCCATCCACGTTACGAGATCCCCCGCGTCTACGAGACGGAAGTCGAGCGGCGCGTCGGCCCGTCCGATCTCGCCCACTGGCGCCACGGGGTGACCTTGCCCGACGGCCCCGCGGTGCCCTCCGCGGTGCGGCTGCTCAAGCAAGGGGCGCGGACCACATGGCTCGAGGTCACCTTCAGCGAAGGAAGATATCGCGAGGTGAAGCGATACTGCGCGGCCCTTGGGCATCCGGTGGTGCGGCTCCGGCGCGTCCAGTTCGGTCCGCTCCACCTGGGCTCCCTCGCGGTGGGGCGGACGCGGCCGCTCACCTCTCACGAGCGCGAAGCGCTGGAGAACTTGCGCCGCTCTGATGGTTCGCCTATACTTGGCGGGATTCGCTGATAGATCCGCATCAGGAGCTTCTATGGACCTGGACGACTGGCGTTCCAGGATCAACGACCTCGACGATCAAATCCTCAGCCTCCTCAATCAACGCGGACACGCCGCCCTTCAAATCGGCGAGCTCAAGCGGCAGCAGGACTCGCCGTACTTCGTCCCGGAGCGTGAGGCCCAGCTGCTCGAGCGTCTGCTCTCCCTGAACCGCGGCCCCCTCGGACCGGATGCGGTGCGGGCGGTCTGGCGAGAAATCCTTTCCGCCTCCCTCGCGCTGGAGAACCCTCTGCCCGTCGGCTATCTCGGCCCTGCCGGCACCTTCACCCATGCCGCGGCCATGCGCCGCTTCGGAACCTCCGCCAAGCTCATCCCGCTCAAGACCATCGCGGACATCTTCGAAGAGGTCGAGCGCTCCCGCGCGGACTACGGCGTGGTGCCGGTGGAGAACTCGACGGAAGGGCCGGTCAACGTCACCCTCGATCGCCTCATCGAGTCGGAGACGGTCATCACGGGTGAGCTCACCCTCGAGATCAGCCAGCATCTCCTGTCGAGGGCGGGGGAGCTCGGCGAGGTGAAGATCGTCTGCTCCCATCCCCAGGCCCTCGCTCAGTGCCGGCAGTGGCTGCTCGCCCATCTCCCCGACGCCCGCATGGAGGAGATGTCCTCGACCACCGCCGCGGTGGAGCGCGCCAAGGACGATCCCACGGTGGCCGCCGTTGCCTCCGAGCTGGCCGCCCGCACCTACGACGTCCCCATGCTACGCAAGCGCGTCGAGGACAACCCGTACAACACCACCCGCTTCCTCGTGATCGGACGGAAGGCGGTAGGGCCCACGGGGCGGGACAAGACGTCCATCCTCTTCTCCATGAAGAACGAGCCGGGTGTGCTCTACAGCATTCTCCAGCCTTTCGCAGCCCGTCGGCTCAACCTGACCAAGATCGAATCGCGACCAACCAAGCGGCGCCCCTGGGAGTACGTGAACTTCGTGGACTTCGAGGGACACCGCGATACCGATGACGTCCGGGCCGTGCTCGAGGAGGTCAAGGAGCGCTGTCAGTTCCTCAAGATCCTCGGCTCTTACCCGGCGGCCTAAGGAGCCTTTCATGACCGTGTCCTGGGAATCCATCGCCAACGAGCACATCCTCGGGATCGCGCCCTACGAGCCCGGGAAGCCCATCGAGGAGCTCGAGCGCGAGTTCGGCCTCACCGACGTCATCAAGCTCGCCTCCAACGAGAATCCGCTCCCGCCCTCGGAGCGGGTGCTCAAGGCGATCTCGGACGCGCTGAGCCATCTCAACCGCTACCCCGACGGCAGCGCCCACTATCTTCGGGTGGCGCTGGCGCGGCGTCACGGCCTCACCCCCGAGCACATCATCATGGGCAACGGCTCCAATGAGCTCATCGAGCTGATCGTGCGCAGCTTTCTCCGCCCGGGCGAGGAAGCGGTCATCCCGCATCCGTCGTTCGTGGTCTACCCGATGATCGCGCAGGCGGCGGGCGGTATCCGGGTGGTGGTGACGCTGAAGGATCACCGTCTCGACCTGGAGGCGATGGCCCGCGCCATCACCCCCATGACGAAGATGGTGTTCATCGCGAATCCGAACAATCCCACGGCCACCGTGGTGACCGCGGAAGAGGTGGCCGCCTTCATGGCGCGCGTGCCCGACAAGGTCGTCGTGGTGTTCGACGAGGCCTACTTCGAGTTCGCCCAGGGGCCGGACTTCCCCGACTCGTTCCAGTACATGAAGCAGGGGCGAAAGGTCGCCATCCTGCGTACCTTCTCCAAGGCGGCCAGCCTCGCCGGGTTGCGCGTGGGCTACGCGGTGGCGGATCCCGACTGCATCGCCCTCCTCAACCGCATCCGCGCCCCCTTCAACGTGAACTCGCTGGCCCAGGTCGCCGCTCTCGCCGCCCTCGAGGACGACTCGCACATCCTCGAATGCCTGCGCATGAACGAGGCGGGCCGGCATTTCCTCTGCGAGGAGTTCACGGCCATGGGCGTCAAGTACGTGCCCTCTCGCGCCAACTTCGTCCTCGTCGACGTGGGACGGAGCGGTAGCGACATCTTCCAGCGGCTCCTCAAGGAAGGGGTGATCGTGCGCCCCATGTCGAGCTTCGGCATGGAGACAGCGCTGCGGGTGACCATCGGCACGCCGGAAGAGAACCGCCGTCTCATCAAGGCGCTCAAGAAGGTCCTTGGGGAGGGCAAGGCCGGGTGATCGGTCGCCTCAGCATCGTCGGGCTGGGCCTGCTCGGCGGCTCCGTGGCCAAGGCGGCGCGGGCCGCGTCGCTCGCGCAAGAGATCGTGGGAGTGGGACGCAATCCGAAGAGCCTGGAGCCTGCCCTTCGGGCGCGGTCCGTCGATCGGATCACCACCGATCTGTCGGAGGGCGTGAGCGGCGCCGACATGATCGTCCTCGCCACGCCCGTGGCGACCCTCGAGGGTCAGCTTCCCGCGGTCTGGCAGGCCGCGAGCTCCCACGCCCTCCTCACCGATGTGGGAAGCACCAAGGCCGCTATCGTGAAGACGGCGGAGGCGCTGGGAGCCTCGCGGCCCCTGAGCTTCGTGGGCAGCCACCCCATGGCGGGCTCGAATCTCTCAGGATTCTCGGTAGCCCGGGCCGATCTCTTCAGCGGCGCCACGGTCATCCTTACTCCAACCGATCGCACGCCCTCCGAGGCGGTCAAGCGCGTGACGGAGTTCTGGGAGGCGATGGGCGGGCGCGTGACCGTCATGGATCCCGCGACCCACGACCGGGCGGTGGCGGCGATCAGCCATCTGCCCCATCTCGTGGTCGACGCGCTGGTGGCCGCCGTCGTCGACATGGATCCCCGCTTCCTCGACGTCGCCGGCCGCGGCTTCAAGGACACCACGCGGATCGCCGCCTCCGATCCCGCGGTGTGGCGCGAGATCTTCCAGGAGAACCGCGAAGCTCTCGGGGAGGCCCTCGCGGCCTTCCGCGGCGCGCTGGGCCGGCTCGAGGGGATTCTCGCGGCGGGCGACGATGCCGCCATCGAGTCAGCCCTCGAAGCGATCCGCAAGACGCGGGCCGAGCTCGGGTGAGTCAGCTGAGCGAACGCTCGACGTCAGGAGAACCGTGAGCGGCCGGCGCGACCCTGTGGTGACCATCGACGGCCCCGCGGGCGCGGGCAAATCCACGGTGGCCCGTGAAGTGGCGCGGCGACTGGGCTACAAGCTCCTGGACACCGGCTCTCTCTATCGCGCGCTGGCCTGGGCCGTCGCGCGATCGGGCGTGGACCCCGCGGACGATGCCGCTCTCGACGCGCTCCTCGCAAGAACGCAGGTAGAGCTCGCGGGCAGTCGCGTGCTCGTGAACGGTCACGATGTCACGGACGAGATCCGGACGCCGGAGATCGGCATGCTCACCTCGAAGCTCACCGCTCGACTCTCGGTGCGCGCGAAGATGACGCCGATTCAGCGGAGCCTCGCCGCCGCGGGCGGAGTGGTCCTCGAGGGACGGGACACGGGCAGCGTGGTCTGCCCAGACGCCGAGGTGAAGATCTATCTCGACGCGGATCTGGCCGAGCGGGCCCGGCGTCGCCACGACGAGCTGACCGCGCGCGGAATACGGGAAGACTACGGAAATGTGAAGGCGGACATGGCTCAGCGGGACCGCCAGGACATGGAGCGGCAGATCGCCCCCCTCCGCAAGCCGGACGGTGCGATCATAGTGGACTCGACGGGGATGTCCCCGGAGTCGGTGGTGCAGACTATTCTCGACGCGGTGGAGCAGTCACGATGCTGTACGCGATCCTGAAGGTGCCGGCGGTGGCCTTGATGCGGTGGTGGTTCCGACTCCGCGTCACGGGAGCGGAGCACGTACCCCCCACGGGAGCCGCCCTCATCGTCTCGAATCACCAGAGTATTCTCGACCCGCCCGTGGTGGGAGGATCGGCGCCCCGGCAGATCTTCTTCCTCGCCAAGGCCGAGCTCTTCCGCATCCCCCTCTTCGGGCGCCTCATTCACGCGCTGCACGCCCGACCAGTGCGACGCGAGGGATCCGATCCGAGCGCCCTCAGGACAGCCGCGCGCCTCCTCGAGGAGGGCAAGGCCCTACTTGTTTTCCCTGAGGGCACCCGGAGCCTCGATGGTCGCCTCGCCGAGGCCAAGCCGGGCGTGGGGATGCTCGCGGTCATGAGCGGGGTCCCCGTGGTGCCCGCCTATGTCTCGGGTACCCTCGAGGCCCTGCCCAAGGGGGCGGTCCGACCCCGTCGCAGCCAAGTGAGCGTAAGATTCGGACCCGCGTTACACTTCAAGGCCCAGACCGGCGAGGGGCGCAAGGATCGCTATCGGGAGGCCGCGAATGAAATGATGCGCGCCATCACGCAGTTGAAGGAGTTGAAGGACCAGCAGGACCGGCACGACCGCTAGGGGCGACTCGCAGCCTACGCCCCGGCGACTTCTATCAAGGGAGGAAGCACCGCATTATGGAGACGGACAACCGGAAGGCGAAGATCCTCGCAGGGGCCCAGAAGGAGGTGGCTGACGCCCCCGAGGAAAGCATGGAGGATTGGTTCAATCGCGGCGTGGGCGACATCGAAGAAGGGGAGGTCGTCCGCGGCACGGTGGTCGAGGTCCGCGACAGCGAGGTGCTGGTGGACATCGGCTACAAGAGCGAAGGAACCATCGCCATCGAGGAATTCCGCCACGCCGGCGTGCTGCCGAAGCTCGGCGACGAGATCGAGGTCTATCTCGAGTCCAAGGAGGACAGCGAAGGGCTGATCGTCCTCAGCAAGGACAAGGCCGACAAGATCAAGGTGTGGGATGCCATCTCCAAGTCCCACGACAGCGGCACTCCGGTAGAAGGCAAGGTGGTCGAGGTGGTGAAGGGCGGACTCTCCGTGGACGTGGGAGTGCGCGCCTTCCTTCCCGGCTCCCAGGTGGACCTGCGGCCGGTGAAGAACCTCGCCTCCATGCTCGGCCAGGTCATCCGCGCCAAGGTCATCAAGCTGAACCGTCGCCGCGGCAACGTGGTCCTCTCCCGCCGCGCCGTCCTCGAAGAGGAGCGCGAGGAGAAGCGGAAGCACACGCTGGCCGTGATCCACGAGGGCATGGTCACCACCGGTGTGGTGAAGAACATCACCGACTACGGCGCCTTCATCGACCTCGGCGGCATCGATGGGCTGCTCCACGTGACCGACATGTCGTGGGGCCGGGTGGGGCATCCGTCCGAGATCTTCCAGATCGGCGACCAGGTCGAGGTGGTGGTGCTGCACTTCGATCGCGAGACCGGTCGCGTGTCCCTCGGCTACAAGCAAAAGTCCTCGGATCCCTGGGCGGTGGTGGACGACCGCTATCCGGTGGGAGCCAAGGTGCAGGGACGCGTGGTGAGCCTGACCAACTACGGCGCCTTCGTGGAGCTGGAGCCGGGGGTGGAAGGGCTGGTCCACGTGTCCGAGATGTCGTGGACGCGGCGGGTGCGGCATCCCTCGAAGCTCGTCAATGTCGGGGACATGGTCGACGTGATGGTGCTCGACGTGAACAAGGCAACCAAGCGGATCTCCCTCGGCATGAAGCAGGTCGAGGCGGATCCGTGGGCCACCATCGACGAGCGCTACAAGCCGGGTGAGCGCATCGAAGGCAAGGTGCGGAACCTCACCGACTTCGGCGCCTTCGTGGAGCTCGAGCCGGGGGTCGATGGCTTGCTCCATATCTCCGACATGTCGTGGACCCGCAACATCGGCCACCCTTCCGAGATCCTCAAGAAGGGCCAGTCGGTGGAGACCCAGGTGCTCAACGTGGATCGCGACAACAAGCGGATCTCCCTGGGACTGAAGCAGATACAGCCCGATCCCTGGGAGTCCGTCTCGCAGCGTTATCCCATGGGCTCGCGCGTCACGGGCAAGGTGGTACGCCTGACCGACTTCGGCGCCTTCGTGGAGCTCGAGGCGGGGGTGGACGGCCTCCTCCACGTTTCCCAGATGTCGAGCCGGCCCATCGCCTCGCCCGCCGACCTCGTCAACGTGGGCGATGAGCTGACCCTCATGGTCATCCGCGTCGATCCCAATGAGCGGCGCATCGGGCTCAGTCTCAAGGACCTCGCTGCAGCCATCCTCGAGGAGCCGCAGGCCGAGACGCGGGGACGCGGGAAGGGGAGGAAGCGCCGCGGCGGCGAGGACTTCGAGGACGACGAGGAGTAGGCCAGGCGTGCGGAGCAATCGGTGACGCCGCGCGGCCGCGTCGCCCTGATCGCGGTCGGGGTGACCGTCGGCATCCTCGTCCTCTTCATCGGCACGGTGCTGATTTTGATGAACGCGGTGAGCGACGACGGCCTCGGCGCGGGGGGCCCGCGAGTGGCCGTGGTGGAGATCGAAGGCATCATCGTGGACGGCTCCAGCGCGGTGCGCGAGCTGCGCGAGCACCTGGAGAATCCCGCGGTCAAGGCGGTCATCCTCCGCGTCAACAGCCCGGGCGGGGTGGTCGCGCCTACCCAAGAGATCTTCGCGGCCATCCAGCGCGTTCGCAAGGGTGGCAAGCCCGTCATCGCCTCCTTCGGGGCGGTGGCCGCCTCCGGAGGCTACTACGTGGCCACGGCCGCCGACCGGATCTACGCCAACCCGGGAACGCTCACCGGCTCCATCGGCGTGGTGATGCAGATGGCGAATATCGAGGGACTCCTCAAGAAGGTGGGCGTCGACTACGTGGTGGTCAAGGCCGGCTCCTACAAGGACATCGGCAACTTCGCCCGCACCATGACGCCGGAGGAGCGCAAGATTCTCCAGACACTCCTCGACGACGTCTATTCGCAATTCGTGGACGCGGTGGCCGAAGGCCGGGGTCTCGACCGAAAGCAGGTCCTCGCTTTCGCCGACGGCCGGATCTACTCCGGACAGCAGGCGCAGGCGCTCAAGATGGTGGACGACCTCGGCGGCTTCGAGGACGCGGTGGAGGCGGCGGGCAAGCTCGCCAATATCAGCGGCCGCCCCAAGCTCCTCTACCCGAGGAAGCGCTTTTCCGTGAGAGAGCTGCTCGAAAGCCGCCTCGGGCTGCCCTCCACCTCGGCCCTTCTACCCACCCTGCCGGGGATCCGCACCCCCCTCTACTTGATGCAGTAGCCGTAAACCCTTGCCTTCCTTGACAATCTTTCGAGCACCATGTTAGCTTCCTAGGGTGGAACCGGCCCAGTCGAGGCACCAGGGACGACAACGCGGCAAGGTTCCCGTGGAGGGAGCGGGCTCATGACCAAAGCAGATCTCATCGAAGAAGTCTCCAAGCTGTCGAGCCTGACGAAGAAGGAGACGGAACTCATCGTCAACACCGTCTTCGACAACATCACGGACGCGCTCGCCAAGGGAGACAAAGTCGAATTGCGGGGATTCGGAAGCTTTCGGATCCGGCACCGCAATTCCCGGAAGGGCCGCAATCCCAAGACGGGGGACAGCGTCAGCGTCCCCGAGAAGCGCGTGCCCTTCTTCAAGGTTGGCAAGAGGCTGCGCGAGCTCGTCAACACCTAGAGGACGCCCCGTCGCCGCGTGGATCGACTCTGGGCGCCGTGGCGGATGGCGTACGTAGCGTCCGCCGGGGCGGCAACACCTCCCTCGGCAGGTGGCTGCATCTTCTGTGACGCGCTGGCCGGCGACGACGATCGCCGCTCCCTCGTGCTGCTTCGCTCCGCCAAGGCCTTCCTCATCCTCAACAAGTACCCCTACGCCTCGGCTCACGTGATGGTCGCGCTCAGCCGCCACATCGGGGCCCTCGAGGAGGCGACCACGGACGAGCTGGGCGAGGTCATGAGTCTCGTCCGGACGGCCGTCCGGACTATCGGCCGCGCGTATCACCCGGACGGGTACAATGTCGGCCTCAATCAAGGACGCTCGTCGGGCGCCGGCGTGCCCGATCATCTCCACATGCACGTAGTGCCTCGCTGGAGCGGCGACAGCAATTTCATGTCGGTGATCGCGGAAACCAGGGTGCTCCCCGAGTCCCTCGATACGATGTACGATCGTCTCCTTGCGGCCCTCGGACCGTGACCAGCGACTCCCCCGAGCTTCCGCTCGTCTCCGCCGAGTCGTCGGCCTCCGTGCCGTCCCCGCGGTCCCCCGCGCTGTCGCCCCCGCCGTCGCTCTCGTTGTCTCCCCCGTTGTCCCCCCCGTTGTCCCCAATGATGCTGCAGTACCGGGAGCTGAAGAAGCGTTACCCCGATTACCTCCTCCTCTTCCGCCTCGGCGACTTCTACGAGCTCTTCTTCGAGGACGCCCACGAGGGCGCGAGCCTGCTCCAGATCACCCTCACGTCGCGTCAGAAGGGGGAAGGCGCCATCCCCATGGCGGGCATTCCCCATCACGCGGCCGATGGCTATATCGGCCGGCTCATCCGCGCCGGACGCAAGGTGGCGGTGTGCGAGCAGATGGAAGCGCCGAGCAAGGGCAAGAAGCTCGTGCGTCGAGAGGTGGTGCGCGTCATCACCCCGGGGACGCTCACGGACACGCAGTACCTGGACGGCGCCGCGAACAACTTCCTCCTCGCCCTGCATCGCTCCGGAACGGGGGCGGGGGGTGCCTTGGGGGCCGCCCTCGTGGACGTGTCCACGGGCGAGTTCTGGATCGGGGAGGCGAGCGGAGAAGGCGGGGCCCTGCTCGAGGCCGCCCTGCTGCGCCAGCCGGCGGAGAGCCTCCTCGCTCGCGAGGCCGAGCCCGCGCTGGCCACACGCCTCGCCGCTCTCGGACTTCCCGTCACGAGCGGAGAGCCTTCATGGTTCTCGTTGCGCCCGGCGCGCGAGAGACTGGCCGCGCATTTCCGCGTGGCGTCGCTGGACAGCCTGGGCGTCGGCGACATGAGCGCGGGTATCCAGGCGGCGGGGGCCGCTCTCGCCTATCTCCAGGAGACCCAGGGAGACTCCCTCGGTCATCTCACACGTCTCCAGCGTCTCGCGCCCGGAGACGCCCTCATGCTCGATCCGACGGCCGTGGCCACCCTCGAGCTCTTCGAGCGCGCCCACGACCGGAGCGCGCGCGGCTCGCTCCTGTCCACCCTCGACCGCACGTCGACGCCGATGGGAGCGCGGATGCTCCGGCAGTGGCTCCTTCGCCCGCTCCTCGATCTCGACGCCATCTCGCGGCGGCAGGATGCAGTGGCCGCTCTCATCGCCGAGCCCGCCCGGCGCGCGGCCTTGCGGCAGGAGCTTCGCGAGATCGGCGATCTCGAGCGCCTTTCGAGTCGCGCCGCCCTCGGGGTCGCCCACGCCCGTGATCTGACGGGCCTCCGCGGCTTCCTCAGCCGCCTGACCGCGCTCCGGGAGAGCCTGGCCGGCCTCACCGCGCCTCTGCTCGCGACGCTCGGGGAGGACATCACGTCACTGCCCGCGCTCCACAAGCTCCTCGAGGACGCGCTCGAAGACGACCCACCCCTGACCCTGAGGGACGGCGGGCTCATCCGCGAAACGTGGAGCGCCGAGCTGGGGGAAATCAGGCGAGGGGCCCGCGACGCGCGGGAATGGATCGCCTCGCTGGAGAAGCGTGAGCGCGAGCGCACGGGCATCACCACCCTCCGCGTGCGCTTCAACCGCGTCTTCGGCTACGGCATCGAGGTGAGCCACGCCCACGCGGCCAAGGTGCCCGCCGAGTACATTCGGCGCCAGACCCTCGTGGGCGCAGAGCGCTATGTCACGACCGAGCTCAAGGAATACGAGAGCCGGGTGCTCGGAGCGGAAGAGCGCATGGCCCGGCTCGAGCTCGAGCTGTTCGGGGAGATCCGCTCGGCGGTGGCCGCGGAAGCGCCCGCCCTCGGCAAGACGGGGCGCGCGGTGGGCGCCCTCGACGCCCTGGTCTCCCTCGCCGAGGTGGCCCACGAGCGCGGCCATGTCCGGCCCGAGATCGGCGGCGGCAAGGCCCTGGAGATCACGGACGGCCGCCATCCCGTGCTCGAGCTGGGCGGCGAGCGTCCGTTCACGCCCAACGATCTCCGACTCGACCCGGAGGCGGAGCAGGTGATCATCCTCACCGGGCCGAACATGAGCGGCAAGAGCGTGTTCATGCGCCAGGCCGCCCTCCTCGTCATCCTCGCCCAGATGGGAGCCTTCGTGCCCGCCCGCTCGGCCCGCCTCGGCGTGGTGGATCGCATCCTCACTCGGGTAGGCGCCCAGGACAATCTCGCTCGCGGTCAGAGCACGTTTCTCGTGGAGATGGTGGAGACGGCGAGCATCCTGCACCATGCCACCGACCGGAGCCTCATCCTCCTCGACGAAGTCGGCCGCGGCACCTCCACCTTCGACGGTCTGGCCATCGCGTGGGCGGTGACCGAGGAGCTCCACGACCGCGGCCGCGGCGCCAAGGTACTCTTCGCCACCCACTATCACGAGCTGACCGCGCTCGCCGATACGTTGCCGCGCGTGCGCAACTACCACGTGGCGGTGAAGGAGTGGAACGACGAGATCATCTTTCTCCACAAGGTACGGCCGGGCGGGACCGACCGCTCCTACGGAATCCAGGTCGCCCGTCTCGCCGGACTGCCCCCGGCCGTGATCAGCCGCGCCCGGGAGATCCTCGCCGAGCTGGAGAGCCATCCCGCGTCCATCGCTTCGATGGCTCCGGCTGGTCCGACCCAGGCCCAGCTCGGACTCTTCCCCCACGCGACAGACCCGCTCCTCAAGGAGCTGGCCGCCCTCGACCTCTCGTCGTTGACGCCGCTCCAGGCTCTCAACCTCCTCGCCGAGTGGCAGCAGCGCCTGAAGGCTCAGCGATGAGCCCGATCCGGCTCCTGCCCGAGCTGCTCATCAACAAGATCGCCGCAGGCGAGGTCGTCGAGCGCCCGGCCTCCGTGGTCAAGGAGCTGGTGGAAAACGCCATCGACGCCGGCGCGCGCTCCATCACTGTGGAGCTCAAGGACGCGGGACGCCAGCTCATCCGGGTCACCGACGACGGGGTGGGGATGACGGGCGAGGATCTCGATCTCGCCCTCCAGCGGCACGCGACCTCGAAGATCGCCGACGAAACCGATCTGGAGGCTATCGGCACCCTCGGCTTCCGCGGCGAAGCCTTGCCCGCCATCTGCGCGGTGAGCCGCTTCGAGATACGCTCCTGCCCTCGCGGAAGCACGGTGGGCACGCTCCTCCGTGGCGCGGGAGGGGGCGTCGAGGCGAGGCTGGAAGTCGCGGCGGATCCAGGAACGGCGGTGGAGACGCAGGACCTCTTCTTCAATACGCCGGCGCGGCTCAAGTTCCTTCGAAGCGCACCCTCCGAGCTCACCTTCACCCTTCGTTTGCTCCAGGGTATCGCCCTGTCCCGCCCCGATCTCCAGCTCCGCGTCCTCCATCACGGCAAGCCCGTCCTCACCGCGCCTGTCACCACATCGCTCCGGGACCGCGTGGGAGCGCTCCTGGGCTTCGAGACCTCCCAGGCCATGCTGGAGGTACGGCACAGTCATGGCGTCGTCCGCATCACGGGGCTCGTCGCCCCACCCCAGCGCGCGCGGGGCAATCGCGACGAGATCACGCTCATCGTGAACGGGCGCCCGGTGAGGGACACCGCGCTGACCCAGTCGCTCATCGAGGGCTACCGGCCCATGCTCCCGCGGCACCAGTTTCCCGTGGCCGTGCTCGCCATAGACCTCCCGCTGCCCGAGGTCGACGTCAATGTCCATCCGACCAAGGCCTGGGTGCGCTTCCGCTCGCCCCGCTTCATCCAGGAGGCCGTCTTCCGTGCGGTTCAGGACGCGCTGCGCTCCGAGTTGGTCGTCCAGCCCCAGCAAGGTCTGGGAAGGCCGGCTGAGAGCGGGGAAGGCGACACGGCGGGGGCGACGTCACCGAGCTGGGAGAGCACGGAGGCCGGGGCCGGACTCCTGCCGCCCGCGGATGGCCAGAGGACACTCTTCCGCGAGAGCCTCGCGCCGTTCGGGCCGGGCCGATTCGGCCACGTGATCGGTCAGCTCCAGGACACCTTCGTGGTCTCGGCGAGCGAGGACGAGGTGTTCTTCATCGATCAGCACGTGGCCCACGAGCGCGTGCTCTTCGAGCAGCTCAAGCGCGAGCTGGCCGACGGACCGCTCGCCTCCCAGGCTCTCCTCTTTCCCCAGTCCCTCGAGCTCGGCCCGGGAAAGGCCGCCCTCCTCGCCGAGTGGCAGGGGGATCTGGAGCGTCTCGGCTTCGCCCTCGAGGACTTCGGAGGGAGCAGCGTCCTCCTCCGCGCGGTGCCGAGCCTCCTCAAGGGTGCGGAGCCGCGGCGCCTCATCGAGGGCCTTCTCGACGAGGTGGGGGCGCCCACGGCGAAACCGGATACTCCCATCGTCGACCGGGCGCTATCCTTCGTGGCCTGTCGCGCCGCGGTGAAAGCGCATGCTCCGCTGCAACGGGAGGAGATGGCACGGCTCCTCTCCGATCTCTCCGCCACGGAGACACCGTACTTCTGCCCCCACGGGCGGCCCATCGTCTCGCGGCTGTCGCTCAAGGACATCAAGCGGGAGCTCAAACGCACGTGGTAGCCGCGCCCCCACTTCTCGTCATCTGCGGGCCCACCGGAGTGGGCAAGACCGCGACAGCCGTCCACCTCGCGGCCCGTCTCGCCATCGAGGTGGTGAGCGCCGACTCGCGCCAGGTCTATCGCGGCATGGACGTGGCCACGGGGAAGCCGACGGCCGCGGAGCAGGCGGCGGTGCCCCATCATCTCCTCGACGTCATCGAGCCCGACGAGCGCTATCACGCCGCACGCTTCAGACGGGAGGCGATCAGCAGCATCGACGCCATTCGCGCGCGGGGCCGGCTGCCCGTGGTGGTGGGAGGCACCGGGCTCTACATCCGTGCCCTCCTCAAAGGTCTCGACGCGGCGCCCCCCGCCGATCCGGCGCTGCGGGCACGTCTGGAAGCGGTGGCCGCCGTGAGCGGAGTGCCCGCGCTGCACGGGCAGCTCGCCGCCCTCGACCCGGCCGCCGCCCAGCGGCTTCATCCGAACGACCGTGTGCGCATCATCCGGGCCATCGAGAAGCACGGCAGCGGCGCAGGCGACGAGGGCGGCTGGGCGCGCGCGGTGTCCCCGTGGCAGGTGCTCCTCGTCGGCCTGTGCCAGGAGCGCGGGGCCCTCAACCGCCGGCTCGAAGAACGCGCGCGCGGAATGTTTTCCAGTGGGATGATGGACGAAGTGAAGCGGCTGCTCGGGGCCGGCTATGACGAGACCTCGCCGGGGATGGCGGGCATCGGCTACCGGCAGGTCGCGGCGGTGGCACGGGGACGCATGACGGAGGCCGAGGCGCTCGGCCTCATGGTCCGCGATACGCGTCGCTACGCCAAGCGGCAGATGACGTGGTTCGCGCGCGAAGCTACCCTCCGATGGCTGGACGTGGACGAGACGGGCGGGGCCGAAGGGGCCGCCGAGCGAATCGTCAAGGAGATGACACGAGAAGAATGGATACCGTGAGGAAGAGAGAGCGCGCGCTGCTCGCCGCCCTCAAGCTGCCGAAGCAGCGCCGGTTCGAAGTGGAAGAGTCCCTCGACGAGCTGGGCCGCCTCGCAGAGTCAGCGGGGGCGGAGGTGGTGGGACGGATGACCCAGGAGCGCCGCGCCCCCACCCCCAAGCTCTACTTCGGCAAGGGCAAGGTCGACGAGCTCAAGGCCTCCTCGGAGCGCGAGGGCGCCAATCTCATGATCTCCGACGACGCGCTCTCCCCCGTCCAGGAGCGCAATCTCGGGGGGTCGCTCGGGCTCAAGGTGATCGACCGCACCGCCCTCATCCTCGACATCTTCGCCCAGCGGGCGCGAACCATGGAAGGCAAGCTGCAGGTCGAGCTGGCCCAGCTCTCCTATCTCCTCCCCCGCCTCGTGGGGCAGTGGAAGCATCTTGAGCGGCTGGGCGGGGGCATCGGCACGCGGGGGCCGGGCGAGACGCAGCTCGAGTCCGATCGCCGCATGATCCGTCATCGCATCGAGAAGATCCGCGGGGAGCTCGGGCGTGTGCGCGTGCACCGCCGCCTCCTCCGCGACCGGCGCAAGGCAGCCGGGGTACCCGTGGTCGCCCTCGTCGGCTATACCAATGCCGGCAAGACCACCCTGCTCAATCATCTGACGGGAACGGAGCACACCGCCGCCGACCGGCTCTTCGTCACCCTCGATCCGGCGGCCCGGCTCGTCGCGCGCGCGTCCCGCGCTCCCTTCATCCTCACCGATACCGTGGGCTTCATCCGCAAGCTGCCGCATCAGCTCGTGGCGGCCTTCAAGGCGACCCTCGAGGAGCTCGAAGAGGCCGACGTGCTCCTCCACGTGGTGGACGCGAGTCATCCCGCCCTCGAAGAGCAGATGGAAGCGGTCGAATCGCTTCTCGACGAGCTGGAGCTCGGCCGGCGACCGACGGTGGTCGCCCTCAACAAGGTGGACCGCCTCGAGCCGGGGGCCGCTCTCGGCGCCCTCGTGGAGCGCTTCGAGGGCGTGGCCGTCTCCGCGCGCACGGGCGAGGGGATGGACGCGCTGGTGGACCGCATCGAGCGCGCGCTTCGTCCCGGCGTGGAGCGCGCCACCCTGCGGATTCCCTACCGTGACGGCACGGCCATCGCCCTGTGCTACGAGCGCGGCCGGGTGCTGTCGCGCTCCGACGACGTGGAGGGTATCCTGCTCGAGGTCGAGCTGCCCCCACGCCTCCTGGGTCCTCTGGAGCCCTATCGCCAGGCCGGCTGAGCCGCACCACCTTTCGCGCCGGGGCTCGAGCCGGCAGTGATAAGATTGGGCCTCGTCCGCAACGGATGACCCATGGGACTGGCCAACTGGTTGACGACGCTCCGCATCCTGCTCATTCCGGTGTTCGTGACGCTTCTCGTCTACCGGAAGGCGGGCTGGGCCCTCGCTGTGTTCTGCGCGGCCAGCCTCACCGACATGCTCGATGGATACATCGCGCGGAAGCGGGGAACGCAGACCCGGCTCGGCGCCTTCCTCGATCCGGTGGCCGACAAGCTCCTCATCACCTCGGCGTTCATCACCCTGACCTATCTGAAGGTGATTCCCTTCTGGATCACCGCGGTGGTGGTGAGCCGTGACCTGATCCTGAGCGCGGGGGTGATCGTCATCCACGTGGCCGGGGGCACCGTGCATCCGACGCCGAGCTGGCTCGGCAAGGCGTCCACGCTTTTCCAGATGTGCACCGTGCTCACCGCCATGCTCGCCTATTACTTCCAGACCCTGGTGTTCCTCCCCAAGACGGCCGCCTGGATCACCGCGCTCTTCACCGTGGGCTCCGGGCTTCAGTACCTGGTGCAGGGACTCAACCAGCTCAACCCGCCTGACGATGATGGCGTCGACCAGGCCCGCCGCGCCAACCTCGAGCATGACCGCCTGCGCTAGCTCTCACGCGGGCGGCGTGGTGGTGGCCGCCGTCCAGGAGCGAACGCCGGCCGCTCTGGCCGGGCTCCGCGCCGGCGACCGCATCGTGGCCATCAATGGCGAGGCGCTCCGCGACGTCATCGATTTTCACTTTCACGCCGGGCACGAGCGGCTGCGGCTCTCCGTGGAGCGCGGGGGCAGGAAGCGGCGCGCGGTCCTCCGCCGCACGGGGCCGGACCTCGGCCTCGAGCTGGAAGCGCCGCGCCCGGGCGAGATCGACACCTGCGGCAACAAGTGCGTGTTCTGCTTCATCCATCAGCTCCCGCGCGGGATGCGGAAGAGCCTCTACGTGAAGGACGACGACTTCCGCCTGTCGTTTCTCCACGGCAACTACATCACTCTCACCGACCTCGAGGAGCACGAGCTCGCGCGCATCGAAGCGCAACGGCTCTCCCCCCTCTACGTCTCCGTGCACGCCACGGACTCCGCGCTGCGCCACCGTCTCCTCGGCGAGCCGCGGATCCGTCGCGAGCTCCTGCCCATCATGGAGCGCCTGGCCAAGGCGGGCATCGTGATGCACGCCCAGATCGTCCTCGTGCCGGAGTGGAACGACGGGGCGCAGCTCGAGCGCTCGGTGCGCGAGCTCGCGCATCTCCACCCCGGCGTGGCCACGGTGGCGGTGGTGCCCGTGGGACTCACGCGCCATCGCGAACGGCTGCCTGAGCTCCGCACCCACACTGCCCTCGAGGCACGCGACCTCGCGGCGACCATCGCGGGCTGGCAGCGCGAGTTCCTCGACACCCTGGGCACGCGCTTCGTGTGGGCATCGGACGAGGTGTATCTCCAGGCGGGTGTGTCCCTGCCCCCGGCCACGGCGTACGAGGGCTTCCCGGTCATCGAGGACGGCGTGGGACTGGTGCGGCGCTTCAGCGACGGATTCGCGGCCGCGCGACGTCGCCGCCTCCGGCCGCTCGGCGCTCCGCGCGCTGTGACCGTGGTGACGGGGACCATGTTCGCCCCGCGCATGCGTGCCCTGCTCGACGGCCTGCGCGTCGAGGGCCTCGACGTCTCCGTGACGCCGGTGGTCAACGAGTGGTTCGGGCACGGCATCGGGGTGGCGGGACTGCTCACGGGCCAGGACATCCAGACGCAGCTCGCGGGACGGAGGCTGGGCGACGAGGTGCTGGTGCCCCAGGTCGCCCTGAGCGAAGCGGCCGGGGTCTTCCTCGACGATCTCACCCTCGGTGACGTCAGCGCGTCACTCGGCGTGCCCGTTCGGGCGGTTGAGCCGTCGCCGGGCGCGCTCGTCACCGCGCTGCTCGGCTGCTGAGCAGACCCGCTCCGCCATGATCCGCCCCGTCATCGCTCTCGTGGGCCGTCCCAACGTCGGCAAGTCCACCCTCTTCAATCGCCTGGTGGGCCGGCGGCGCTCCATCGTTCACGACGTGCCCGGAGTGACCCGCGACCGGCTCTACGGCACCGCCACCTTCGAGCGCTGGCAGGCCACCATCGTGGACACGGGCGGCTTCGATCCGAGCACGGAGTCGAATCTCATCGCGGCCGTGCGGGATCAGGTCATGACGGCCATCGAGGAGGCCGACCTGGTGATCTTCGTGGTCGACGGGCGGGCCGGTCTCACCTCGCTCGACCAGGAGATCGCGCGCATCCTGCGCCGGAGCCAGCACCCGGTGCTCGTGGCCGTGAACAAGATCGACGGGGCCGGGCAGGAGAGCTCGGGGGCGGACTTCTATCGTCTCGGCTTCTCGTCACTGATCGACGTCTCGGCCGAGCACGGGCGCGGCGTGGCCGAGCTTCTCGAGGCCGCGCGGGGCCTCGCCCCCGCCCCGGTGGTGGACATGGGGGCGGAAGGCACCCGGGTCGCCATCATCGGCCGGCCCAATGTGGGCAAGTCGTCACTGGTCAACGCGGTGATGGGAGAGGAGCGGGTCCTCGTCCACGACCTGCCGGGCACGACGCGGGACGCGGTGGACACGCCGCTCACCTTCCGCGACCGCCCTTACCTCCTCATCGACACCGCGGGCATACGCCGGAAGGGACGCGTGTCCGAGGTGCTCGAGAAGCTGGCCGTGGTCATGGCCCTCAAGAGCCTCGAGCGCTGCGACGTGGCCGTGCTCGTGCTCGACGCGTCCGAGGGCGTCACCGCGCAGGACGCCCACATCGCCGGCTACGCCCACGACGCGGGGCGGGCCATCGTGCTCGCCGTCAACAAGTGGGACCTCGTGCCCCCCGGTCTGGTGGGCAAGGCCGACGTCACCGCGCAGATTCAGGAGCGTCTGCCCTTCCTCGACTACGCCCCCATCTGCTTCACATCGGCGGTGACCAAGCTCGGCCTGCGCGATCTCTTCGACACCGTAGACACGGTGGCGGCGGAATCGCGCAAGCGCCTGGCCCCCGGAGATCTCATCACCATCTTCCGCCAGGCCGTGGAGCGCCGCCCCATCTCGTCGGGCGGC
>DASYQB010000267.1:0-6651 GCA_036005985.1 Candidatus Methylomirabilota bacterium
TGGACAGGGGCCCGTCGTGGCGAGCCATTGCGCTGCGCGTGAGGAGGCGCGTGAGCAGCCACACCAGCCCATGGGCGAAGCGGCCGCGCACGAGGTCGTTGACGACCCAGCCGCGCCGGGCCGCCCCGTCGATCTCCCGGAAATAGCGCGCCGCCTCCTCGGGGCCAAGGTGGTGGAGGATCATGGCCGAGATCACGATGTCCACCGACTCCGGCCGCACGGGCAGATCCAGAGCGTCGCCCTGGATGAGAGTGATCTCCGGGTAGGGGGCGGTGTAGGCGCGGGCGTAGCGGAGAGTGGCGCGGCCGCGGTCGAGCGCGAACACGCGGAGGCGCCGCCCGTGCCGGCGCGCCCAGCGCACGAGGGTCACCGGGATATCGGCGGCTCCCGCGCCCACGTCGAGCACGGTGATGACCCGATGAGGGGGGACGGCGCGAAGGAGGCGGCGGACATGACGCAGGGTGATCCACCGGCCGCCGAAGAGTCCATTGAGCCGGGTGACGGTGTTGAGGCAGCCCGCGATCTCCGCGAAGGACGCGGGGCGGTCGATCATCTCGATCGCGTGGTGATCACGCTCGAGAGGAGTCAGGAGCGGCACGTCACCATCTCAGGAGGGCGCCCTCGGCCGCGAAGCCCGGACCGAGGGCGATCATCAACCCCCAGTCACCCGTCACCGGCCCGCCCGAGCGGAGGGCTTCCTCGAGCACGAAGAGCACGGTGGCCGACGACATGTTGCCGAAATGCCTCAGCACGTGGCGGGAATGGGCGACCTGCGTGTCGTCGAGGTCGAGGAGACGCCGCGCCTCCTCGATCACCCGCCGACCCGCGGAGTGAAGCACGAAGTGGCGGACGTCTTCCTTCTTGAGCCCATGCGTTTCCATGAGGCGGTTCGCCATCTCTTTCATCATGGAGGCGCCGATGCGCCGGACTTCCTTCGAGAGCACCACGCGGGGGCGGCCCCCGGGAAACTCGAAGCCCATGGCGGGCAAGTGCTCCGAGCGAAAGAGGCTCTGGTGCTCGACGATGGCCGGCCCTTCCCCGGAGCCGCTCACCGCGAGAGCGCCCGCGCCGTCGGCGAAGATGGCGTGGGCGACCGCGCTCTCCAGCCGCTCATCGAGGAAATACGCGGCGGAGCAGATCTCCACCGCCACCACCACCGCGCGGTGCAGAGGAAACGCCTGCACGTGATTGACGGCCTGCTGGAGGGCGACGAGGGCGCTCGCGCATCCCGTGTCGCCCACGTGCACGCGCTGGATGGACGGCTTGAGCCCGAGGGTGGCGATGATGTGGGCATCGAGGCTCGGACACAGCCGGCCCGTGCAGGTGGTGGTCGCGAGAAAATCCACGTCGGAGAGATCCCAGCCCGCGCGCTCCACCACGCGTCGTACCGCCTGCGCTCCTAGATCGATGGCCCCGCGCCGGAAGCGCTCGCTGAGCTGGTCCACGCTCTCGTTGGGAGTGAAGGTCTCGGGATCGAGGTAGAGATGGCGGCCTTCGATCTGGCTGTGCCGGAAGAACCCTGCGCGGAGCGTGTCATCGTAGCCGGCGATGCGGAGGAGAGTCGCCTGATCGAAGCGATGGGGCGGGGTGGCGGTGGCGACGGCGACGATTCTCGGCGCGCCCATGGGCGAAGGCTACACCCAGCCTCTTGCCATGTCCACCGAACGGGTGCTATCAACGGACAAGCATTGCGAAAGGAGCCGTCCATGCCCCTCTTCTCGTTCGAAGGCAAATCGCCGCGCGTGCATCCCACCGCGTTCATCGCCCCCACCGCGTGTCTCGTGGGTGACGTCATCGTGGAGGAAAACGCCTCCGTCTGGTACAACGCGGTGGTGCGCGCGGATTTCTCGCCCATCATCATCCGACGCGGGGCCAACGTGCAGGACTGCTCGGTCCTCCACGTCACGCCCATGGGCGGCGTGGACGTGGGGGCGGGCGCCACCGTCGGTCACCTGTGCCTGATCCACGCGGCCGCCCTTGGCGAAGAGTGTCTGATCGGCAACGGCTCCACCGTGCTCGACGGCGCGCACATCGGCGTGCGCGCCATGATCGGCGCGGGCTCGCTCGTCACTCCCGGCACCGAGATTCCCGACGGTGTGCTCGCCCTCGGCGCGCCGTGCAAGGTGAGAGGTCCCCTTGCCGGTACCGCGGCCGAGGGCTGGGTGGCGAGGAACCCCGCCGGCTATCAGGCCCTCGCCCAGCGACATCGGGCCGGCGTCATGCCCGTCTGACGGTGACCCGCCGCTCCTTCGCCGGACGAATCCTGGGCTGGATGCTGCTCACGGGCGGCGTCGTCATCGCGGGCGGCATGCTGTGGGAAGCGGCCACGTGGCCCAACGTGGCGGGGCTGGCCGCGCGGCCTCCCACCACCACCGCCTTCATCGAGCGCTACAAGGAGCGCGAGCGTGCGGCCGGGCGCACACCGCAGGTGACCCTCGTGTGGACGCCCTACGCGGCCATCTCGTCCAATGTGAAGCGCGCCGTCCTCGTGGCCGAGGACATCAATTTCTTTTCCCACCACGGCTTCGACTGGGCGGAGATCAAGAGCGCGCTCGAGGAGAGCGTGGGCGATCGGGAGACGGCGCGCGGCGCCTCGACCATCAGCCAGCAGCTCGTGAAGAATCTCTGGCTCTCTCCGGGTCGGAGCCCCCTGCGCAAGGCGAAGGAGGCGATGCTGACCTGGCAGATCGAGCGCGCTCTCGCGAAGCGCCGCATCCTCGAGCTCTATCTCAACGTGGTCGAGTTCGGTCCCGGGATCTACGGGGTGGGCCGGGCCGCCCAGGTCTACTTCGGCAAGCCGGCGGCCGATCTCAGCGAGACGGAAGCGGCGCTTCTCGCCGCCTCCCTTCCGCGGCCGAGATCGTGGCATCCGGGGAGCCGGAACTCCGCGTACCAGCGCTACGTGACGTCGATCCGCTCACGCATGGACAAGGCCGAGTTCCTGCGCAAGCAGATCTAGCGGCTTCGGCGCGGGGGACGCCGCGGCGCATTCCCGGGCGGCGGAGGAGGTGGGGCCGCGGTGGCCGAGCGGGCGATGCGGTGGAAGTCGGCGCTGTTCGAGTCCGTCTTCCCTCCCACCTGGGTGCCGCACACGCTACAGGCGTAGTCGTACTTGTTGCCGCTCGGCAACACGAGGAGGAGCCTCTTCCGAACCGGATTCGCCTGCTTGCAGCGCGGGCAGAAGAGGCTCGAGGCCTCCAGTTCGCCAAAGCTGTCAGCCATGGGGCAATTCTAAACCAGGTCGCCGGCTCGTGCCGTAGCGAGGAACCGGCTACTCGCGGTCGTCGGGCACCCGCACCCACTTCTTCTTCGTGTCGCGGTAGAACCACACGCCTCCCGCGTCATCGAGGGCGTAGATGAGGTTCGCCTGTTGGGGCGCCATGGCCACCGCGATCTGGACGAAGCGGGACGTCGCCACCTCCCTCATCGCGTCACTCCCTGTCGGGACCGGCCCTGCCAGACCACACCCAGTTCCTTCTCTGTCCACCCGTGGGAGCGTAGGTGAGTCAGCCATTCTTTGATCGTGGCCGCCGCTACGTGTTGCTCGGCGGAATCGACCTCCACTCGGCCGGGGCATCGCGTGTCGCTGACCGCTACCAGAGGCAGCGGGGCTGGTCCTGTCGCCATGTGGTCTCCCTTCGTCGACGGAATTTCGAAGAACTGCGGGCGAGCACCTGCGGGGGGTGGCGGGGCGCTCGCGGCCTGCCAATCTCTTCCACGAAGAGGCACCCAGTATATAGGAATGCCGCCCCCTCGGTCGGGAGGGACCGGTGGCCTCAGTCCCCGTCCTGATCGTGAGCCCGGGCAAGGAAGCGGTCGAGCTGGTTGGCGAAAAGGTGCCGGTCGCCCTGTCCGAACGGCGCGGGGCCGCCGAGGAGCGCCCCGGCCGAGCGAAGGTCGTGCATCAGGTTGCGCATGGCGAGTCGCTCGCGGACATTGTCCTCGGAATACAGCTCGCCCCGCGGGTCGAGGGCATGCCCTCCGCGGGTGATCACCTCGGCGGCGAGGGGAATGTCGGCGGTGACCACCAGATCTCCCGCCTCGAGCTCCTGCACGATGCGGTGATCGGCCACGTCGAAGCCCTTGGCCACGCGCATGGTCCTGATGAAGTCCGAGGGGGGAACGCGCAGCGCGGTATTGGCGACGAGCGTGGTCAGGACGCGGGCGCGCTCGGCGGCCCGGTACAGGATGTCCTTGATCGCCTGCGGGCACGCGTCGGCATCGACCCAGATCCTCAACTATGCGTCTCGCATCGATCAGCCGCCGACGCACTCATCGCTGGTTGCCATACAGTCGCCACACGCCCTGTTCCCGTCGGGCCACTTCCGGCTCGCGCTTCCACGAGAGGACGGACATCCACATACCCACGCCGCGCAGCCGTCCCGAGAGCTCACCCGTCGAATAGACCCACGCCTCTTCCCCCACCGTGCGCACCTCGTCGATCTGAACCTTCGATTTGAGAGTGTCGTAGAGGGAAAACAGGAGACGGAGCTGCTCACGGAGCGCGGCCTTGGTGAACGAGTCGGAGCGATACCGGTCGGACACATGGCCGAGCACGCCCGCCTCATCCATGGCCTGTAGCCGTCCCGTGGCGTGCGCCAGCTCCTGCTGGAGCTCCCCCACGACGCTGGCGGGAGCGGGAACGCCCGGCACAGCCCTTCCCGGCTCGGGCGCCGGGGAGGCGGCGAGCAGGGCCAGGCCGCTTATGATGAGGAGAGCGAGGGTGGCGACTCTCGCGGCAGATCTCATTGGATAGTCGGACCTCATATCGACTCTACCATCTCGATTTTGCCGGACGCCTCGAACCGTCAGCGCACGTTAGAGAGGACGGTGGACGCGCGGAGAGGGCCCGCGCCGTGGCAAGACGGGCAGCTAGAGGGCGCGGACCAGATCGAGGAGGCGCCCGAGGGTGGCCAGTCGCGCCTCGAGCGTCTCCCCCGCGGGCTCGACGCGAAGGGTGGTCACCCCGGCGTCGCGGTAGAGCTCGAGGCGGCGGCGCACCATGGCGTCGGTTCCGAGGAGATTCGTCTTGAGCACGAGCTCGTCGGGCACGCGGGCTGCCGCTTCGTCACGGTGGCCGTCGAGCCACAAGCTCTGTACCTCGAGGGCGACGTCGGTGTAGCCGGCACGCTTGTAGGCGTCGTTGTAGAAGTTGTGCTGGCGCGAGCCCATGGCGCCAAGGGAGAAGGCCAGCCCGGGCTTGCGGGGCGGGATCAAGCGGTCGACATCATCGGAAAAGTCCACCACGCCTCCCGCCTGGAGGTCGAGCGCGGCGAGGGTGCGGCCGGCCCGCCGCGCTCCCGTCTCCAGATGCTCGAAGAAGACGCGCGCGTGCTCGGGCATGAACGAGGTGCCGAGCCAGCCGTCGGCGATCTCACCCGTCATCTCGAGGCTCCTCGGAGAGAGTGTGGCGAGGTATATGGGGATGTTCGGCTGAGGCTTGGCAGCCGAGCGCAACGCCTTGCCTTCCCCGCCGGGCAGCGGCAGCTCGTAGATGCTGCCCTTGTACTCCAGTCGCTCGCCCCTCGTGGCCTGCCGCACGATCTCCACCATCTCCCGCAGGCGCTGGATGGGATGCTCGAAGCGGATGCCGTGCCAGCCCTCGATGACCTGAGGCCCGCTCACCCCGAAGCCGAGGAGAAATCTCCCTCCCGACATGGCGGCCAGGCTCATGGCCGTCATGGCCACCAGCGCCGGAGTGCGCGTGCCCGCCTGCATGATCCCGGTGCCGAGCCGGATGCGCGAAGTCCGCGCGGCCATGAAGGCGAGCGGGGTGACCGCGTCGTGCCCCCACGCCTCCGCCGACCAGAGGCAGTCCACGCCCATCCGCTCCGCCTCCACCACGTACGCGCTCGCCTGCGCCCAGTCCTCACTGGCCAGACGGAGCGAGATGGCGACCCGCATCAGGCGGATCGGGGCGCGGCCAGGGCGCTGGCGATCTTCTGGAGCTGGCCCGCGTGGTCGAGGTCGTGCAGGCGCATGAAGAGAAGCGCCTCACGCCAGTTGAGCGGCCCGAACATTCCGTGCTCGATGGGCCGCTCGAGATTGGCCAGAGGATCGGCCCGCCGCACGCGATCGAACAGGGCCTCGCGGTCACGCGAGAGGAGGCCCGTCCACTCGGAAGCGGAGCGCAGGGGCGCCCCGGCATTTCCCTGATCCTTCATGCGGGGGGGCGGCGCCGTCCCGTCGAGGGCGCTCACGATGCCACTCCCGAAGTAGGCGCCGGCCGCGATGACATGGGCCATCACCTCGTTGGCCGACCACTCCTCGGGCTCCGGACGCTCGCCGAAGCGCTCGGCGGGCACGGCGAGGGCGGCCTTGCCGAGGTCGGCCATGGCCGCGCGGACCTTGTCCACGATGGCGGCGGGCGGGAGCTTGGCTCCCTGGGCTTCGAGATAGCTCTTGATCCGCTTCTGCTCGTCGATCATGCCGGCCTCCTCATACGAACTCTTCGCCCAGGATGCGCCAGATCTCGCGGAAGTCATCGAGGTATTCCTCGCTGTCCTTGACCTTGATGACGTCACGCGGCCGCGGAATGGTGATGGCGTAGGAGGCCTTCACCCGCCCCGGACGCCCGCTCATGATGATGATGCGATCGGAGAGGGTGATGGCCTCCATGAGGTCATCGGTAACGAAGACGATGGTCTGGCG
>DASYQB010000268.1:0-3666 GCA_036005985.1 Candidatus Methylomirabilota bacterium
CGCTGTTCATGGCATTGCGCTGGCCGGGACGATTCAGGGTGACGGTAGCCACCCCGCCGTCTATCGCGCACAAGACTTCATCGGACATGGGGGATCTCCTGAACGCGCGGCGAGGGCGCGAGGGCGCGCATGGCGTCGAGCACGAGGGCGCGGCGGCGCGCCGGGTCGGGGTCATTGGTCTGGAACTGGAGGAAGGCGGTGTCGATGCCGTGGTCGAGATAGCGTTGCACGCGCGCGCGAATGGCGGGGAGGGGACCGCGCGCGACGAGTTCTTCCACGAGGGTCAAGGGGATGGCCGCCACCGCGCCCTTGCGATCACCGGCCGCCCACCTGTCCCACATCGGCTGGAGGACGGGGGTGCGCCCGAGCCACTCCTGGTAGGCGCGATACACGGGCACGTTGAGGTAGGCGGCGATGTGGCGCTTGATGATCTGGTCCGACTCGGGGCCGGGCGGGTCGAGATTCACGAAGAGACGCGCGGTGACTTCGATGGACCCGGGATCGCGGCCGGCCTTCCGCGCCGCTTCGCGGACGACCTCCACGGACTTCGGCACGTCTTCGGGCGCATTCCAGTTGACGATGACGCCGTCGCCCACCTCGCCCGCCACCTTGAGCATGCCGGGACGCAGGGCGGCGACGTAGATGGGCACGGGCGGTTGGGGAGGCCGGGTCAGGCGAAAGCCGTCGACGGAAAAGGTCTGGCCCTTGAAGACCACGCGCTCGCCCGCGAGGGCCACGCGGAGGAATTGCGCCATCTCGCGCACCCGCGTGGCGGGCCTGGCGAAGACGCCCCCGTTCCATGCCTCCACGATGGGCTGCGAGCCCGAGCCGATGCCGAGGACGAAGCGGCCGGGCGCCACGTCGGCCAGGCCGGCCGCCACCGAGGCGAGGGTGGCGGGCCCTCGCGTGTAGACATTGGCGATAGCGATGCCGAGCCGCATGGCGGTGGTGGACGTCGCGATGGCGGCGAGCGGCGTGAAGCCGTCCACGCCGTCCACCTCGAAGGACCACGCGTCCGTGTAGCCGAGCGCCTCCGCCTCGCGGGCGATGCCGCCCAGCTCGGCGAGGGAAAATCCTTCCATCGGTACCGACAGGGACCAGCGCTTTTTCACTCCGTCTCCTCTTGAGTCCGATCCGCGCTCTGGCCGCCCCCTCACCCTGCCCTCTCCCCCTCCGGGGGGCGAGGGATTCGAATCCCTCCCCCTCACCGAGGGAGAGGGTAGGGTAAGGGTGGGCTGAATTCTGAACATCGCAGTCTAGCCGTTTTCGCGGGAGGCGCGACCGGCAAAGTGCGGCATCTCCCCGCGACGCTCGAGGTGGTAAAATCGCGCCCCATGACTTCGTTCCCCGGCTTCACGATGCCCGATGAGCTGCGCTTGCTCGGCGAGCAGATCCGGCGCTTCGTCCAGGAAGAGATCATTCCCCTCGAGCGTCAGCTCGATCCCGACGCCCCCGATCTTCCCGACGAGGATTTCGCGCGCCTCTCCGCCAAGACCAAGGCGGCGGGGCTGTGGGCTCTCGGCGCTCCCGAGCTGTACGGCGGGGGCGGCCTCGACACCTTCAGCATGTGCGTGGCCCTCGAGGAGATGGCGCAGCACCGCATGGGACTCTACAACCCGGGTTGCGGCGTGTTCGGCCGCTATCCGCCGCCCGCCATCTGGGCGGGGAGCAAGGCGCAGATCCAGAAGTACGCGGTACCCACCATTCGGGACGGGCTGAAGACGTTCTTTGCCATCACCGAGCCCTCGGGCGGCTCCGATCCCGCGGGGGCGATCCAGACCCGCGCGGAGAAGCGCGGCGACCGGTGGGTCCTGAACGGACGCAAGGTCTTCATCTCGCGCGCCCACAACGCGCCGTGGGGCATCGTGTTCGCGCGCACCGACAAGGGCAAGGGGCGCGCGGGCATCTCCTGCTTCATCCTCGAGAAGGGAACGCCGGGGTTCACCGCCACCCCCATCCGCACCATCCGTACCTCGGCCATACCCAACGACGTGGTCTTCGAGGACTGCGAGATTCCCGCGGAGAACCTGATCGGCCAGGAAGGACAGGGGCTCGACCTCGCCTTCGATCTCCTCGTGAAGAACCGCTTCCCCTATTCGGCGTGCAACCTCGGCATCGCGGTGGCCGCCTACAAGATGGCGGTGGAGCACGCCAAGCATCGCTCCACCTTCGGCGCGCCGCTGTCGCAGCGCCAGGCCATCCAGTGGATGCTCGCCGATGCCCTCGTGGAGATCCGCGCCACCCGCTGGCTCATCTGGGAAGGCGCGTGGAAGGCCGACCGCGGCGAGGACGCCCGCGTGGAGGCCTCCATCGCCAAGCTCTACTCGAGCGAGGTGCTGGGCCGGGTGATCGACGCGGCCGTGCAGATCCACGGCGGCTACGGGGTGAGCAAGGAGTTCCCGCTGGAGCGCTGGTACCGCGAGGCCCGCGTGCGCCGCATCGGCGAGGGGCCGTCGGAGGTGCACCGCATGGTGATCGCCCGGTCTCTTTTCCGCTAGGAGGACACCCGTGGCCACATTCAACTTCCATCTGGGTGAGCTGCCGCTGGAGGCGCAGAAGATACGCGAGGAGATCCGCGATTTCCTCAACCGCGAGCTGGGCGACCGCAGCGCGGCGAAGCGCGCCCTCTCCTGGGGCGGCTTCGACCGCGACTTCTCGCGCAAGCTCGGAGCGGCCGGCTACATCGGCCTGACCTGGCCCAAGAAGTACGGCGGTCACGAGCGGACGGCGCTGGAGCGCTACGTTGTCCTCGAAGAGTCGCTCGCCGCGGGCGCCCCCACCTCCGCGCACTGGGTGGCGGACCGGCAGAGCGGCCCCCTTCTCCTGCGCTTCGGCACCGAGGCCCAGCGCGAGCGCTTTCTCCCCCGCATCGCCAGGGGGGAGCTGGCCTTCGCCATCGGCATGAGCGAGCCAGACTCGGGCTCGGACCTCGCCTCCATCCGCACCCGCGCCGAGAGCGTGGAGGGCGGCTATCGCGTCAACGGTACCAAGATCTGGACGAGCAACGCCCATCTTTCCGACTACGCCATCGCTCTCTTCCGCACCAAGGTGGTGCCGGACAAGAAGCACGAGGGGCTCTCGCAGTTCCTCGTGGACCTCAAGTCGGAAGGCATCGGCATCCGTCCCATCATCGACCTGGCGGGCGGACATCACTTCAACGAAGTCCACTTCCAGAACTGCTTCGTGCCCGACGACATGCTGGTGGGCAAGGAGGGCGACGGGTGGAAGCAGGTCACCACCGAGCTCGCCTTCGAGCGGAGCGGCCCCGAGCGCTATCTGTCCTCCATCCGGCTCATCATCGAGCTGATCCGCGAGGTCGGCGGCGAGCCGGGCGAGCGCGCGGCGGTGGTGATCGGCCGCCTGACCGCCCATCTCGCGACGCTCCGGCAGATGTCTCTATCCGTCGCCATGATGCTCCAGGCGGGGGAGAACCCGAATCTCGAGGCGGCGGTGGTGAAGGATCTCGGCACCACGTTCGAGCAGGAGATTCCTGAAGTGGTCCATGCCCTCCTCGGCATCGAGCCACGCCTGGGCTCGGGGACCCAGTTCGAGCGCACCTTCGGCTATCTCGTCGAGCACGCGCCTTCGTTCTCACTGCGCGGCGGCACGCGCGAGGTCTTGCGCGGCATCATCGCCCGCGGACTGGGGCTTCGCTAGCCATGGACT
>DASYQB010000269.1:0-2299 GCA_036005985.1 Candidatus Methylomirabilota bacterium
GCTTTCCTCGGTGAGGGCGAGCACACAGATCCGCTCGCCGCCCGCCAGGGCGGCGAGCAGGCGCTCGCGACGCGCCGATCCCGCTGCCCCGAGGAGGAGCGAGGTGGCGGCCACCGCACTCTGCACGTAGGGGCTCGGGAAGCACGCGCGGCCCATCTCCTCGAGGAGGAGGATGACGTCGACCATGGTGCCGCCGCTGCCCCCGTACTCCGCCGGGACGAGGAGGCCGGGCCAGCCGAGGACGGAGATCTCCTTCCACAGCTCGGTGGAAAAGCCGCGCGCGCTGGCCACGCTCTCCGCCATGACACTGGGCGGACAGTGACGCTGGAGGAAATCGCGGGCAGTGCTCACGAGGAGCTGCTGGCCTTCGGAAAGCTGGAAGTTCACCCTCGCGCCTCCGCGGGGAGACCGAGCCCACGCGTGGCCACGGTGGAGCGGAGGATCTCCGAGGTCCCGCCCGCGATGGTCTGGCCGAGGCTCGTCTGGTACACGTGCTGGATCAGGCCGTTGAGCTTGGCCCAGCGGGAGTCCTGGGTCAGCGGGCCGTAGAGCCCGAGCATCTCCATGCCGAGCGCGGCCACGGCCTGGCCCGTCTCGTCGGCCATCACCTTCACCAGCGCCGTCTCGTAGGGCGTGGGCATGCCTTCGCGGATCATCCAGGCGATCCGGTAGAATAGCATGCGCACGGCCTGGACGTCGGTGGCGAGGGTGGCCAGCCGGCGCCGGATGCCGGGATCGCGCGCGAGCGGCCTGCCCCCGCGCTGGGTGACGTTGGCGTAACGGACGAGCTCCGTGAGAATGCGCCGGAGCATCGGCGCCTTGTAGAAGCGTCCCCAGAAGCGATCCGTGTCGAGGCCGCGCAGGAGCTGGGTGAACCCCTCGCCTTCCTTTCCCAGGAGGTAGTCCGCGGGCACGCGCACCTCGTCGAGAAAGACTTCGTAGTGATAGACCTCACCGGTGAGGCTGCGGATGGGGCGGATGTCCAGGCCGGCCGTGGCATTGTCGACCACGAACATGCTGAGCCCTTGCGAGCGCCGCGCGGAGGGACTGGTGCGAGCGAGGACGAGGCCGTAGTCCGCGATACCCGCGTGGCTGCTCCAGATCTTGTGGCCGCGGATCACGTACTCGTCGCCACGCCGAGCCGCCTCCGTCTTGAGCGAGAGCAGATCGGAGCCGGCTTCGGGCTCGCTGAAGCCCTGCCAGAAGGTGGCCTCGCCGCGGCCGATGCGGGGCAGTACGTCGCGACGGAGAGCTTCCGAGCCGTACTGGATGATGCCCTCGGCGGTCTGCTGGCAGCCCGCGAGGGGGCCGAAGGGCGCCCCGACGGCGGCCAGCTCTTCGAAGAGCACCAGCGTGTACATGAGTGACCGCGCCTGCCCGCCGAAGCTCTGGGGCCAGGTCATGGTCAGCCACCCCTGGTCGGCGAGTGCACGCAGGAAGGGACGCGAGTGGGCGCCCGATCCGTAGCCGGCGTCCATGCCATCCACGGCGAATGTCTCGGGCGGGTGCGTGACGAGAAACGCGCGCACCTCGTGAGCGAAGGCCTGCTCGTCCGGGCTGAACTCGAAGTCCATGGGGAGCGGGCGTCAGGATAGCGCGTCTATGGAACCACCACTAGCCCCGGGCCCAGATTCTGGGCTAGGCTGCGGCGGGGAGGACACACGAATGATCCTCGACGACGACCGTATCCAGCGATTCCTCGCCACCAAGGAAGTGGCGGTGCTCGCCACCGTGCAGCCCGACGGGGCGCCTCTCGCCATGGCCATGTGGTTTCTCCACGACCCGGCCGCCCTCACCATGATCAGCGTGGACGGCCTGCAGAAAGTCCGCAACCTGCGCCGCGACCCGCGCGTCTGCGTGGTTGCCGAGGCGGGAGGTGGAGGGTCGGACATACGCGGCGTGACCGTGAACGGGCGCGCGGTATTCCTCGAGGACGGCGTGGAGCGGCGCGCCCTCGTCGAGGCCTTTCACGCCAAGTACCCGCGCCTCTCCGCGCTATGGGGTGGGCGGGCCATGCCGCCCAACCGCGTCATGTTCAGGATCGTGCCGGAGCGGGTCAAGAGCTGGGGGCTCGCCTGAGAGCTGGGGGCTAGACCGATGGTAGGGCCTCAGCTCCACGAGGTTCTGTTCTGCGAAAGCGTGGCGGTAATCCCGGACCAGGTCAGATTGGTCCGAGGCTTGTGGAGCTGGCGCAACCACTTGCCGGCAAACAGGTCACCCGGCTTCCGCTCGGAGGTGACGGCCTAAGCTGTGCCTGCGGCTCCTGGGGTGGTGGCTGGCATCCGGGTGTGGTCCCTTA
>DASYQB010000270.1:0-3817 GCA_036005985.1 Candidatus Methylomirabilota bacterium
AGGCGCCGACGAGGGCGCCGTTCATCGAAATGGCGAGGAGCGGCTTGAGGTGCTCGGGGGTCGTGGGCCGGGCGAAGAGGAAGCCCTGGCCGAGGTCGCAGCCCAGCGCCTTCAGCTCGAGCCGCTGCTGGTCAGTCTCGATGCCTTCCGCGGTTACGTCCATGTTGAGGCTCTTGGCCACCGTCACCACCGCTCGCACGATGGCGCTGTCACCACCCTCGTGGCTCAGCCCCTTCACGAATGACCGGTCGATCTTGAGGGTGTCCACGGGGAAGCGCTTGAGGTAGCCCAGCGACGAATAGCCGGTGCCGAAATCGTCGATGGCGAGGCGGATGCCCAGGTCCTTGAGCTCGTGAAGCTTGGCGAGGGTGGCGGGGACATCCTGCATCACCACGCTCTCGGTGATCTCGAGCTTGAGGCAGGCCGGGTCGAGCCCACTCATGGTCAGGGCGTCGGTGATCTCCTCGACGAGCTTGGGATTCTGGAACTGCTTGGCCGAGAGATTGACGCTCATGCCGAGGGCGGGAGTGCGCGGGAACTCGATCTGCCAGGCGCGCGCCTGGCGGCAGGCCTCCGTGAGCACCCATTGACCGATGGGCACGATGAGCCCCGTCTCCTCGGTCAGGCCGATGAAGGCGTCGGGCTGGAGCAGGCCGCGCTTCTCGTGCTGCCAGCGGATGAGGGCCTCGACCTCCACGATGCGTCCCGTCTCCAGGCGGAGTATCGGCTGATAGTGGAGGCGGAAATCGCGATTGGTGATGGCGGAGCGCAGATCCATCTCGAGGTCCATGCGATCGAGGGCGGGCGCGCTCATGGTGCCGTCGAAGATCTCGTGGCGGGCCTTGCCCTTGGCCTTGGCGTGATACATGGCGAGGTCGGCGTCGCGCAGCACTTCCTCTGGTGTGCCCAGCCGCTCCGAGGACAGCGCGATGCCGATGGACGCCGTCACGAAAACCTCGCGCCCCTCGAAGCTGAGCGGCTTGGCCAGCTCCGCCTCGATGCGCAGGGCCACCAGCTCCGCCGTCTCCGCGTCCGCCACGTCCTCGAGGAGAAGCCCGAACTCGTCGCCGCCCAGCCGCGCCACCGTGTCGCCCGGGCGCACGGAGGAGCCGAGCCGATTGCTCACCTCCACCAGGAGCTGATCGCCCACGGTGTGGCCGAGCGTGTCGTTGATGACCTTGAAGCGATCGAGGTCGAGGAAGAGCACGGCCACGTGCTCGTGGCGCCGGCGGGCCCGGGTCAGCCCGTGGCTGAGCCGGTCCATGAAGAGCGCGCGATTGGGGAGGCCGGTGAGCGCGTCGCGGAAGGCCTGCCGGGTCAACTGCTCGAGCCGCTTGGGGAACTGGTTGATCTCGTCCGCCTGCTGCTCGATGGTGCCCATCATCCGGTTGAAGGCGACCATGAGCGTGCCGATCTCGTCGTGACGCGGACCGGACATCTCTCCCGCGGGCTGAGCGGTGGCGACGAGGCTCGCCGTGCGAGACACGGCGCTGGCCAGGTCCCACACCACGTAGCCGCCGCCCGCCATGAGCAGCCCGGTGAAGGCGACAAGGGTGGGGATGGCGAGGGCTTCGGCAAGGCCCTTGGTCGGGCTCTCGATGCCCGGCACGAGGTGCCCGTGGATCACGTAGGTGAGAACGAGAAGAGGGATGACCGAACAGAGCGCGAGGGCGAAGATGACTTTCTGCTTGACCCTCTGTCCCGCGAAGGCGGCCTCCCGCTTGATCTCAACGTCCATGCTTCAGCCCCTTTCCCACGCCGGCAAGTGAACAGTAGACGACTGGCGATCTTGGAGCAACATCGATGCCAGTAGCTAACCGACTGAAAAGAAACAAGCTAGCATTGGATGGAGCCCCGATAGCTGACAATTCTTCGGGGATAAACGTCCACCTCCCGACGCTTAGCGTCAGTCCAGTGGTCATCGCCGGCGACCTCGGCCTCAGCTCTTGTACTTGGTCGGCGCCTTGCGAGCCGGAAAAAAGACCGGGCGGGGCATCCGCCCTACCGGCACCTCGATGAGCACGGGCCGATCGAGGCCCAGGGCCTGGCCCACCAGCTTGCCCACTTCGGTCGGTTCCTTGGCGCGCATACCGTGAACGCCGAAGGCCTCCGCGAGCTTCATGAAGTCGGGATTCTGGAGGGCCGACCCGTGCTGCCCGCCCCAATCCTCGTCGAGGTCGCGGGCGACATTGCCAAAGGCCTGATCGTTGAAGACCACGGCGACGACATTGATGCCGTGCTGGGCCGCGGTGGCCAGCTCCTGCGCATTATAGAGAAAGCCGCCATCGCCGACGGTGGCGACCACGGGCTGCTCGGGGCGGGCCACCTTCGCGCCGAGGGCCACCGGATACTCGTAGCCGAGATTGCCCGAATACGACGACGAGAGATACGTGCGCGGCCCGTAGGTCGGCCACAGCGGGCGCGAGTAGTAGCCGATCTGCGTCATGCCGGCGATGAAAATCGTGTCGTCGGGACAGCCTGCGCGCAGGCTCTTGAGGATCGAAGCCTGGGGCTCCTGGGTCAGCTGGGCCGCGATCTCGGCGCGCAGCGCCTCGCGCTCCGCCTTGCGCGACGGTCGCGGAGGCGCGCCCGCCCGCAGCTTCTCGAGGAGCGACTCGAGAGTGGCGCGGGCGTCGCCCACGAGCCCGAGGGTCTGCTGGTGGGTGCGGCCGATCTCTTGTGGGTCCGCGTCGATCTGGATGATGCGCGTCTCCCGCGCGAAGGTGACGAGGGCCAGCCGCGAGCCGACGGCGAGCACCACGTCGGCCCCGTGAATGGCCGCGCGGAGCGCCGAGTCGCGCCAGAACGCCGCGCCGAGGGAGAGATCGTTGTGGTCGCTGATCGCGCCCTTGCCCTCCGCGGTGCACGCCACGCCGGCCTGCAGATACTCGGCCACCGCCTGCAGCGCCTCGTGAGCGCCCGAGAGATTGACGCCGCCCCCCGCGTAGATGAGGGGACGCTTGGCCGCGAGGAGCATCTCGGCGGCGCGGTTGATGTCGGAAGCGGACGCCACCGCCCGCGCGACCGGGGCGGGCTCGAGCAGCTCGACCTCGCCCTCTTCTTCCATCGTCTCCGGCGGCATCTCGAGCTCCACGGGTCGGGGACGGCCGCTTCGCAGCTGCACGAAGGCCTCGCGCACCGCGGCCGGAATATCCGGCACCTGGAGGACGCGCCGCCGCCACTTCGTCACCGGGGCGATGCAGTCGAGCTGGTCGTTCACCTCGTGGAGCAGGCCGATGTCCTTGCCGATCTGCTCGCGCGGGATCTGCCCGGAGAGCATGAGCACGGGCGAGGAGGCGGAATAGGCGGTGCTGAGGCCGGCCGCGGCATTGAGGAGCCCGGGTCCGGGGACGACGAGGGCGGTGCCGATGTCGCCGCCCGCCCGCGCATAGCCGTCGGCCATGTAGCTGGTCGCCTGCTCGTGGCGGGTGGTGATGAAGCGGATGCGCTTCTCGTCGCGCAGGGCGGCCATGACGCCGTAGAGCTGCACGCCGGGCAGACCGAACACCACGCGCACGCCTTCGCGCTGAAGAGCCGCCACGAGGGCTTCGCCGCCGGTCATCCTGGCCATGTCGTCACTCCCGCGCGAGGGTGATGGTGATGTCAGGGCGCCTCGACGGCGCCGGCTGCGATGAGCTTGTCGATTCGCTCCGCATCGTAGCCCAGAAGGCCGGAGAGCACCAGCCGGCTGTGCTCGCCCACGCGATAGGGCGCACCGCCCGCGGGGTGCACCGGCTTGCCGTCCCAGTGATAGGGGCTCGCGGTGACCCGCACGCTGCCGCGCGTGGGGTGGGGGACCTCGGGGAACGCGCCGCGC
>DASYQB010000271.1:0-4135 GCA_036005985.1 Candidatus Methylomirabilota bacterium
CTCGCGCTCGTCTTCACGGTGGACCAGAGCACGATGACGGTGCCGATCAAGCTCTCGATGATGGTGGTGGGCGACCAGTACATCTGGGGCCAGCTCATGGCCGGCGCCATCCTGGCCTCGATCCCCATCGCCATCCTCTACTTCATCGGCCAGCGCTTTGTCGTCCAGGGCCTCGCCGCGGGCGCGGTCAAGGGCTAGAGCGATGAGAAGGGCCCATCTGCTTCGTTGGCGCCCTCGGCAGCACGCTCAACGTAGAGAGACTACGCCTCGCGTGCTGCCTTCGGGCGCCGCCTCGCAGCTGGACCCTTCTCATCGCTCTAGCCAGGTTTCTCCTACAGGCTCCTAGTCTAGAGCGATGAGAAAGCCCCATCTCCTTTGTTGGCGCCCTCGACAGCCGGCTCAACGCACAGAAAGTACGCCTCGCCGGCTGCCTTCGGGCGCCGCCTCGCATCTGGACCCTTCTCATCGCTCTAACGGGGCTTCTCCGACAGGCTCATAGGGCGGTGGCGATCTCGACGGCCGGGCTCGTGCGGCGCGAGTGGGCAGCGCACTACCTGGACGGGCAAACGGCCCTCCGCTATCCCGCGACCGTCCGGCTGATGCGCGAGGGGCTCGAGGTGACCACGGCCTCGGGATGGGTACGGATCTGGCCCTACCGGGACATCCGCCAGACGCAGGGATTCTACGCAGGCGAGGAGGTCCGGCTCGAGCGGGGCGGGGAGCTGGCGGAGGCTGTAATCGTGTCGGATCCGGCATTTCTGCACAGCCTCCACGAGGCGGCGCCCCGGGCTTCAGGCTTCCACGATCCGGCGGGGCGAGGCCGACGGGTGCGCCTCACCGCCCTGGCGGGCGTTGCGGTCATCGGTATCACGGCGGCGCTCTATCTCTGGGGCATTCCGCTCATCGCGGCCCTCGCAGCCCCCCGGGTGCCCGTGGCCTGGGAGGAGAGCCTGGGGCGTGTCGTGACCGACCAGCTTGCCCCGCCCGACCGCATCTGCGCGAGTCCCAGCGGGCAGCGTGCGCTCGACACGATCGTGGCCCGCCTGGCGGCGGCGACGCCACCCTCTCCCTACACGTTTCGCGCGCGGGTGGTCAACGGCCGTGACGTCAATGCGCTCGCCGCGCCGGGCGGCTACATCGTGGTCTTTCGCGGCCTGGTCGAGCGGGCGCGCACGCCCGACGAGCTCGCGGGGGTCCTTGCCCACGAGATCGAGCACGTCCTGCACCGGCACACGACCCGCGCGGTGATCCAGCACGCGTCGACCGGGCTCCTGCTCGCGGCCCTCACCGGCGACATGACGGGGCCGCTCGCCTACGGCCTCGAGAGTGCGCGGGTGCTCGGCCAGCTCCAGTACAGCCGCCGTGCCGAGGAGGAGGCGGACCGGGACGGGATGAAGCTCCTCCTCGCCGCGCGCGTTGCTCCCGACGGGATGATCGGCTTCTTCGACGAGCTGGCCAAGGGCGACCACCCGCGGCGCGTGCTTCGCTATCTGTCGACCCATCCGAGCCCGAGCGATCGGATCGCCGCCCTCCGCGAGCTCGCGGCCCGGGCCCCCGGGCCCCCGACCCCCGTCCTGAGCGATCAGCAGTGGCAGGATCTGAAGGCGATCTGCACCGCCGCCCCACCCCCGGCACCCTGACCGCCCTCGACGCGCCGGCTAGGCCAAGGCGAGTCTTCCATCCGCCTCGCGGACCGAGGACCGCAGCTACGGTAGGAGACCGAGGATCTCGAACCGCCCGTATTGCCGAAAGTGCCGGTCGAAGGTGAACGCCATCCGTGCGCCTCTGGACTCGAGAACGGCGAAGGAGATGACATCGCACAGGCTCCAGTCCTGGTCCGCATGCGTCGCGAGGATGGCCTTTGCACGCTCCTCTTTCCCCGGCAGGACACGCAGCCCGGGCAAGCCGCCCGTGAGCAGGCACTGTCTCGCGATGGCACGCCCAAGCTTCCGCAGCACAAGAGCGTGTGCTTCCGCCTCGATGTAAGCTGGAGGCCGCTGGAACGGATCGGGGAAGAGAACTCAGGCCGGCGCGTCCTTGAAACGCTCGCGCAGGACCTTCTTGTCGAACTTGCCCACGCTGGTCTTGGGCACCGCCTCGATGAAGACGATGCGGTCGGGCAGCCACCACTTGGCGAGCCGTGGGGTCAGGTACTCCAGAATTTCCTCGGCGGTGAGCTGGCCGGCGAACTCGGGCTTGGGCACGACGCAGGCCAGGGGTCGCTCCACCCACGTGGGGTGGGGCACCGCGATCACCGCGGCCTCGAGCACCTTCGGGTGGCCCATGATCGTCGTCTCCATGTCGACGCTCGAGATCCACTCCCCGCCGGACTTGATCAGGTCCTTCGTGCGATCGGTGATCTGGATGTAGCCGTCGGCGTCGAGGGAGGCGACGTCGCCCGTGCGGAACCAGCCGTCCTCGGTGAACTGGGCCGCGCCCTCCGGGTTGTTGTAGTACCCGCTCGTCACCCAGGGCCCGCGCACCTGGATCTCGCCGACGCTCTTGCCGTCCCACGGCAGCACCCGGCCCGTGTCGTCGACGATCCGCATGTCCACCCCCGCGATGGGCGCCCCCTGCTTGGCGCGGACGTCGTAGCGCTCGGCCTCCGGCCGGTCGTCCATGTAGGAGCGCGGCCGGCACACGCTGCCGAGCGGGGACATCTCGGTCATGCCCCAGGCGTGGAGCATATAGGCCCCGTACTTCTTGTCGAAGAGCTCGATCAGGGTCCTGGGCGCCGCCGACCCGCCGATGGGGATACAGCGGATGGAGGAGATGTCCCACTGGGGCTCCTTCTCGAGGATGCCCTGGATGGCGATCCACACCGTGGGCACCGCCCCCACCACGGTGACCTTCTCGTTGTGGACGATCTCGATGATGTCGCGCGGCTGGGGATTGGGGCCCCCGAAGAGCTGGGTGGATCCGTTCATGACGCCCGCGAACGGCACGCACCAGGCATTGGCGTGGAACATGGGCACGATGTGCAGGATCACGTCCCGCTCCGACAACCCGAACACGTCCGCGGTGGACGACGCGAAGCAGTGCAGGTAGATGCCGCGGTGGCTGTAGAGGACGCCCTTGGGATGGCCCGTCGTGCCGGAGGTGTAGCACATGCCCGCGGCGTCCGTCTCCTCGAGCTTCGGCCACGCCTCGACGGGCGCGGCGTCGGCGAGGAGCGCCTCGTAGTCGATCGCGCCCGGCGGGATCTCGGCGCCCGGCGTGTCCTTCATCACGATGAAGTGCTCGACGGTCCTCAGATCCTTTCTGATCGGCTCGAGCAGGGGCCAGACGCTCGCATCCACGATCAGAACCCGGTCCTCGGCGTGGTTGACGATATAGGTGATGTCCTGGGCGGAGAGCCGGATGTTCACCGTGTGCAGCACCATGCCCATGAGCGGCGCCGCGAAGTACGCCTCGAGATGCCGGTGGGAGTTCCACGCGAAGGTCCCCACGCGGTCGCCCTTCCGGATGCCGAGCTTGGCGAGCGCCGCGGCGAGGCGGCAGACGCGATCCGCATAATCGGCATAGGTGTAGCGCTCGAGCCCGACCCCCGGCACGCGCGTCGCGAGCGTCTTTTTGTGGAACAGCTTCCGCGTCCGCTCGAAGAACTGGGTGAGCGTGAGCGGATAGTCCATGATCAGGCCCTTCATCGCATCGTTCTCCCGGGTCCTTCGAGGTGGCGCAGCGAAAGCGCACGGATGCTGGCCGCGGGCCGTTCCCGCCCTAAGATAGGAGGGCCGCCCAGGCCTGTCAATTCGGCCCTTTCCGCGGTGGGGACCCTTTGCGCCCGGGCGGCCCCTTGCGGTAAGGTGTCGGCCATGAACTCACGCTGGGACGACGCCGCGGCGCAGGGCCTTTCCGATCTCGATCTCCTCGTGTACGCCTCGCGCCTGATCGGCGCCGAGACCTCGCTCGTCGTCTGGGGCGGCGGGAACACGTCGGTCAAGCGCACGGAGCGCGATCACCGCGGCCGCGAGGTGCGGGTGCTCCGCGTCAAGGGCAGCGGCTCCGACCTGAAGAGCATCCAGAAGAAGGACTTCCCCGGCGTCGTGATCGACGACATCCGGGCCCTCCTCGAGCGCCCGGACATGGACGACCAGGTGATGGTCGACTACTTCGCTCATGCCCTGCTCGAGCC
>DASYQB010000272.1:0-1527 GCA_036005985.1 Candidatus Methylomirabilota bacterium
GACAAGCTGCGCGCGTCCACGGCATACTTCGACTTCGCTGGAGCCGAAGTGGCGGAATTGGCAGACGCGCACGTTTGAGGGGCGTGTGGGGCAACCCGTGGGGGTTCGAGTCCCCCCTTCGGCACCAATCCTTCCTCGAGACAGCTCGCGAGCACCCCGTTGGCGGCTTGTGAAAGATGTGCCATAATGCCGCCGAGGAATTCCCTAAGGATCAACGTGATGGGTGTGCCCCTGCCTCTTCTCGAGCCGTTGCGCCCGACCGACTCACCCAAGCCGCCGTGGCTCAAGGTGCGCGCGCCGGGTGGGCCGCAGTACTTGCGCCTGAAGGGCCTGATGAAGGCGTGGAATCTCCACTCCGTCTGCGAGGAAGCGCGCTGCCCGAACATCGGCGAGTGCTGGGAAGATCTCACGGCCACCTTCATGATCCTGGGCGATATCTGCACGCGGAACTGCGGGTACTGTGCCGTTCGGCACGGCCGACCGGCGTGGGAGGACCGCGAGGAGCCGCTGCGGGTCGGGCGCGCGGTCGCGGAGCTCGGTCTCGAGCACGTGGTGATCACATCGGTGAATCGCGACGATCTGGCGGACGGCGGCGCGGCTCACTTTGCGGCAACCGTCCGCGCCGTGCGACACGAGGCGCCGGGATGCCGGATCGAGCTGTTGATCCCCGATTTCCAGGGCCATGCCGGAGGGCTTGCCGAGGTGATCGATGCCGGACCCGACGTCTTGAATCACAACACCGAGACCGTGCCGCGGCTCTACAAGGTTGCGCGGCATGGCGGGCGCTACGGGCGGACGCTCGAGCTATTCCGGCGCGTCCGCGAGAGGGCGCCCCGCCTGCTGACAAAATCCGGGATCATCCTCGGCCTGGGTGAAGAGCGTCAAGAGCTGCTCGACACCATGCGGGACCTCCGGGCCGTCGACGTCAACGTCCTCACGCTGGGACAGTATCTGCGGCCCTCCGCCGGGCATCTGCCCGTTGCCCGCTACTACCGGCCTGAAGAGTTCGCCGATCTCGCGGAGGCCGGCCGAGCCCTCGGCTTCGACCATGTCGAGGCGGGGCCGCTCGTTCGCTCCTCCTATCACGCCAAGCGGCAGGTGCAGGGGCTGTCGGCCGGCGGGCGCGTCGGGGGCAACTGACCATGGACTACGTCTCGATCCTCATGGTCTTCGCCGTGGCCGCGCTGGTGGCGGGGGCGCTCCTGGGCATTCCCTCCCTCATCGCACCGCGGCGGTATTCCGCGATCAAGATGGCGCCCTTCGAATGTGGGAAGGATCCGATCGCGCTGCCTGAAGGCCGCTTCGCCATCAAGTTCTCGACCATTGCGATCTTCTTCATCCTCTTCGACATCGAGCTCCTGTTCGTCTGGCCATGGGCCACCCTCTACCGGCGGCTCGGGTGGTTCGGCTTCGTCGAGATGATGGTGTTCCTCGGCGTGCTCATGCTCGGCTTCGTCTACATCTGGCGGAAGAAAGGACTGCAATGGGAGTAGGCACGTTCTTCACGTCCAAGCTCGACGAGGCCAT
>DASYQB010000273.1:0-3038 GCA_036005985.1 Candidatus Methylomirabilota bacterium
GCATCGCCCGTTCGTGACTCGGAGATCCCGGCGAGATTGTCGGGCCAGTCGTCGTGGACCCTGGGTGCGCCCGGAGCGAGCGCGCTCTCCGGAGAGGCGGCGATGGGCAGGAGCTCGTACTCCACCGCGACGCGCTCCACCGCGTCCGCGGCGATGTAGGCATTCTCGGCGACCACCACCGCCACCCCTTCGCCCAGGTGCATCACTCGCCCGGCCGCGAGCACCGGGTGATGATACCGACGAAAATCGGGCGCGGGAACGAGGGGGGGAACCGAGCCCGCGCATTCCGGAAGCTCGGCCCGCGTGAGCACGGCGACCACCCCGGCGAGCTGGAGAGCGGAAGTGGCGTCGATCGCGACGACTCGCGCATGTGCGTGAGGGCTGCGCACCACGGCCATGGAGAGCATGCCCCGGAGGGTAAAGTCGTCCGTGTAGCGTCCGGCGCCGCGCAGGAGGCGATCGTCCTCCTTGCGCCGGACGGAGGCGCCCACGAGCGTCCGGCGGGGATCCAGGGGAGCGCTCAGACGCGACTGGGCTTCAGATGCGCATCGCGCTGCTTCGCGAGCTCGGGGTCGGCGTAGCTCATCAAGCCGGGCTGCCCAGCCCCCAGCATCACCTGCAGGTACGCGCCCTCCACACCGACGTTCTCGAAGCCGTGGATGACATCGGCGGGACAGGAGATGCAATCCCACTTGCCCAGCACGGTCTCCGCTCGCCCGCCGTGGCCGTCTTCGAGGAACACCTTGACCTTACCCTCGAGAATGAAGAAGGCCTCCTCGACGGGATGCGTGTGGGCGGCGTTTCCCTGACCGGGCGGCACGTACATGATGGACAGGGTGAAGTGCTCGGCGGGAATGGCCTTGACGTCGCCCTTGCCCGAGGCGCCCGTGCCGATGAAGCGGTGCTGGGCCCGGCGAAAGCCTTCGACTCTGGCGTCCGCGAAGGCGTCCCAATCGGCCACGCGATCGACGTAGCGGGCCACGCGGCGATCGAGCAGATCCTTGATGTCCATGATGTCCTCCGGTGCTGGCGTGCGGGAGTCGGAAGCAAGTCAGTCGTACCACAGAGCCCGCAGAAAGTCGACGGGCTCCGCGGGCGCAGAGGTGGTCAGCTGGCGTTGTGAGGGCGCGAGCGGACGTCGTTGACGGCGGGGCGGTCCGAGGAGGACGGCCGACGGTACAGGAGCGCGGCGCGCACGGTGGCGCGGAGCTGCCCGATGGTGAAGGGCTTGGCGAGAAACGGCTCCCCCGGGCCCAGCCGCACGCGATATTTCTCGATGGAGGCGGGACTGTACGCCGACATGAAGAGGATCTTCACGCTGGGTCGGATGGTCCGGAATTCCTCGGCGAGATCCCGGCCCGTCATGACCGGCATCACGATGTCCGTGAGGAGCAGGTGGAGCGGCCCGCTCCGCGTGCGGGCAATCCGTATCGCTTCGAGCGAGTCTCCCGCGCTCAGCACCGAGTAGCCGATCATGCGCAGCATGTCGGCGGCCATGGAGAGCACCGCGGGCTCGTCGTCGACGACGAGTATGGTCTCAGACGGCTTCGACGATGGCGTGGCCATGGCGCTCCTGTCCCCGTGCCGCGAGAAGGCCTGTCTCGAAAGAGATCATCACCTTCCCTAGGGTAGTCGACTAGTCCCCGAGAATCCTCGCTTCAATTGCAGCCGCCGGCTCATTCGTGAGGCCGCACCTATCACGGGCCACTATCAATTATTTCAATGTGTTACAGTTGGCCCATGCGCGGACTCCTCATCACCGTCGAGGGCGTGGAAGGTTCCGGCAAGTCTACCCACTGTCGACTCCTCGCCGATTGGATCGCCAGCCGCGGGCGAGAGGTCGTTCGCACGAGCGAACCCGACGGCACTCCGCTCGGCGCGGCCATTCGCCGCCTCTTCGAGGTGGAGGCCTCTCCACCCACCCCGCTCGCCCAGACCTTTCTCTTCATGGCAGCGCGGCAGCAGCACGTGGCGCAGGTCATTCGCCCCGCGCTGGGCCGTGGCGCGGTGGTCATCTCCGATCGTTACGCCGATGCCACCCTCGCCTACCAGGGCTTCGGCGGCGGCATGGACCTCGAGACGATTCGCGATCTCAATGCCCTCGCCACGGGCGGGGTGATCCCTGACCTGACCCTCCTCCTCGACCTCGATCCCGCGGAAGGCATGAGACGGATCAGCGATCGCACGCTCGACGCCTTCGAGAAGATGGATCTTGCCTTCCATCGTCGCGTGCGTGACGGCTACCTCGACATCGCGCGGGCCGAGAAGAGTCGCTTCGTGGTGCTGGACGCCGCCCAGGCCAAGGACGCGCTGCACGCCGCCTGCGTGCGCGCGGTGGCCGAGCTGCTCGACCGGCATGAGACGCCTCGTGGCATTTGAAGCGATTCGCGAGCAGGACGAGGCGGTCGATATGCTCCGTCGCTCCCTCGAGGGTGGCCGTGTGGCCCACGCGTGGGCGTTCATCGGTCCCCACGGTGTCGGGCGCCGGACCACCGCGCTGGCCTTTGCCAAGGCACTGGCGGCGCCGGCAGGGGGCGCCGCGGCGGACCGGGCCGACCGAGGCCTTCACCCCGATGTGCACCTCGTCGGACCGACTCCACCCGTGAGCAATCCCAAGGGCACGCCGGCCATTCGCGTGGACAATATCCGCGAGCTCGAGCGGCTGGCCGCTTTGAAGCCCGCGGAGGCGCCCTGCAAGGTCTTCATCGTGGACGGGGCTGAGACCATGACGGGAGCGGCGCCACAGGCATTTCTCAAGACGCTTGAGGAGCCTCCCGCGCGCACGGTGATCATCCTGATCCTCAGCCAGGCGCGCGCACTGCCCGCCACCGTGCTCTCCCGCTGCCAGATCGTTCGCTTCCGTCCGCGCCCCGCGGAGGGCCTGGTGGCGCTGTTGCCGGGAGGCGCGGGCCCGGAGAGGGAGCGCGCGCTGGGCTGGCTCGCCCAGGCGCAGTCGCGGGGGCCCGAGGCGATTCTCCAGATCGGCGAGGCTCTGGGGCGCGATCGCGAGGCGGCGGAGAGCGCGGTCGAAACCTGCT
>DASYQB010000274.1:0-28089 GCA_036005985.1 Candidatus Methylomirabilota bacterium
TCCTGGGCCACGGGAAAGCTGGGATCATAGCCTTCTACCAGCTCGACGGCCGCGCGCCTCATCATCATGGAGGAGTGCACGAAAGGATTCCTCCGGATGAGCGCGCGGCGCAGGGCGGCGTCGTCGGTGGGAGGACGCACCGTCCGAATGTCGCGGCCCGAGGGGTCGACCTCGCGCGCGCCCGTTCCAAGCAGGCCGACGTCGGGATGCGCGTCCAGGAAGGCACGCTGCCGGGCCAGGCGCTCGGGCACGGCGACGTCGTCGGCATCGAGCCGCGCGAGCAAAGGGGCGCGAGCGAGGGTGAGGGCACGGTTCAGGGCGGAGGCGAGGCCGCCGCGCCCGCGCCGCTCCACGCGTAGCCGCGGATCGCCGAACGACTCCAGGATGGCCGGCGTTCCGTCGGTGGAGCCGTCATCGATGACGATGAGCTCGAGATCGCCCATGGTCTGCCCGAGCACGCTCTCCACCGCTTCCCTCACGCGGGGCGCCCCGTTCCAAACGCCCATGAGCACCGACACCGCGGGGATGGTCACCGGGGCGCCGCGTCGCTCCGAAGGGTCTCGGCTCTCCGCTTTCTGAGAAGGAGGTTGAGGTAGGGCAGGGCCAGCGACGGCGACAGCCCCATCCGGCGAAGCCCGCCACACACGAGGCCGAAGGCGGGGAGGACGCTCCGGCGGATGCGCGAGCGCGCGGTATCGCGAAAGAAAGCCCAGCCGAAGCCCGCCTCCTCCGTCACGTCCTCGAGATCACGCCAGCCCGACGAGGGCAGGCATTCCGAGAGCGACGCGTTTCGCCAGCCCGTCCCGTCCATGACAAAGCCCGCGTAGTCGACACCCCGCATGCGCCCCGGCCGGGCGAGCTTGGCGTACGCGAAGGCGAGGAGGGCAGGCAGCCACTGGATCAGGGGCAGTCCCACGGAATGCGTCTCGAGCGGGAAGAGGCGATTGGGCGTGTCGAGAATGGCGATGTGGCCGCCCGGCGCGAGCACGCGATAGTACTCGTCCACGATCTGCCGGCGGCCACGCACGGGCAGATGCTCGACCACGCCGAGGACGAGCACGAGGTCGAAGCGCCCGTCTGGATAGGGTAGCCGCCGCGTCTCCTCGTTGGACAGGAGCTTGACGTCCCGCACGCGACTGAGCCGCATCTCCTCGACCTTCACCCGCACCATGGCCGCGAAGGCAGGGTCCGTGTCGAAGGTGGCGATCTCCCGCACCAGGGGCTCCTCGGCGAGATACTCCGTGATGTGGCCGAAGGAGCAGCCGACCTCGAGCACGCTGAGATCGCGGGCGCCGCGGCGTCGCAGATAGGCGAAGAGCGGATCGAGGAAATGGTGGCCCCGCGTCTCCTTGTAGACGAAGTACTGGGGGGCGCGCACGGCGCCCTTGCGCTCGACGAGCATCTGGACGAGCCGCGCGCTGTACGTCGTCGGGTAGTCGCGTCCGCCCACGCTGAGCACGCGGCGATCGCCCAGATCTTCGAGGCGGTACGAAGGCTCGCTCATCGCCTAGAGGATAGCAGCGGCCCCACCCGCTTGCCTATGCCGGCTTCTCCAGGACGACGAAGATGCGGGTGGCGAGCCAGCGCGTCAGCGGAGCCATCGCCCGCTCCCCCGCCCGCGCCACGCGCTGGAGGCGACGGGAGCGGGCGCGTGACCTTGAAGCCGAAGGTCGCTAGGGCTCCGGGGAATAAACACCTCCTTGGCGTCCTCCGCACGAAGGCGATCGGCCACGAAGGAGCCGAAGAACCCTCCACCTCCCGTGACCATCACGCGGCGCCCCGACCAGAACGGCCTGCGCTCCGCGGTGGGGCTCAGGGGGCGGAGGTCCTGATGGCGGGATGATTGATCCGGGTAATCATGACCGTCTGGCTAACGTTAGCACGGTCCGCGGTCACCTTCGGCCTGTCCGCTGAACCAGTGGCGCCGGCAGGCCGTGGCTCCCTCAAAAACGGAAGGCCCGGCGCCTGGTCAGTGCCGGCGGACGTACAGCCTGAAGGTCTGCCAGCGGTAATCCTCGATGGTATCGATGAGCTCGAAGTGCTGACGGAGCAGCGTATCCAATCTCGCCATGACGTCGGGGTAGCGCGCCCGATACGGCTCGAGCGTGTGCGGCTCCAGCACGACGTAGTCGGCATCGGTGGAGAGCCAACGCTCCATCTCCTCCCTGCCCCAGAGACCGCCCTTCTGGATCGCCACCCGATCTTCGACCACGGCAAAGGTGTTCGTCGAGTGGATCTGCCGGAGATACGGGAGGATGCCGGCGAGGTAGAGGGGGAACGAGTCGCCCCAGAGGAAGACTTTCGCGCCGGGCTTCACGAGCTTCTTGAAGTGATCCCCCGCCGCGCGGAGAGCAGGCAAGGGCGCCACCCCGGCCTCCCCGGCGGGCACGAGCAGCGGATGGCGCACGATGATCATCGGCACGGTCATGAGCAGCACGAGGAGGGCGGCGGTGATTCGCCTCGCGCCACGGCCGAAGTCAGGCAGGCCGAAGACCCGGGCGAACCCGACGCCGAGAAGAAGGGCGGCGAGGGGAGCGAACGACGGGAACCATCCCACGAATGCCTTGGGATACTTCCAGAGAATCAGCACCTGCCAGGCGGCAATGTACACGAGCAACGCGGCGAGGAGGGCCACGCGACGATCGGCGAAGACGGCGGGAGTTTCGAGGCCCTTCAGCCGACGGACGATCACGATGGCACAGAGGAGAAGCGCGGCGAAGGTCCAGCACTCGTACATCCGGGCCAGCCGGATGACGGCCCACACGCGGTCCCACAGGGCGGGCTCGGGCACGTCGATGAGAGACCACCCCACGGGATAGCCGAGCGAGCGCACGAGCCGGCCAACCACCGGCACGTAGGCCAGAACCTTCAGGTGGCGCGTGTCGGAGAGAAAGAACGCCACGGGCACCGCGCCCGCCGCCGCCACCAAGAGCAGCCGTTGTCGCACGTCGCGCGCCTGGACGAGCAGCACGAGGAGGACTCCGGGAATCACCGGCCAGAGGTTCGTCCGGGTGAGAAAGAGCAGTGACAGCGTCGCCATCCCGAGCACGGGCCCCCAGGGCGGGCGCAGGTAATAGATCAGGGCCACGCCCCCGAGGAGTATGGAGGCGGCGAGCGAGTGGTAGGTCCCCGTCGCGAAGTAGCCGACGAGCACGCCCTGGGTGGCGAAAAAGAACGCGGCGAGAATGCCCGCGAGATCGCCGGCCAGTCGCCGCGCGATCAGCGCCGTCAGCCCGAGCGCCACCAGCCCTATGCCGAGGCCGGCGAGGCGGGCGGCGAGGAGGCTGCGTCCCCACAGGACCTGCGATCCGCCCACCGTCCAGAACGGCAGGGGCATGCGCGAGCCCGTCAGCTCGTCCTGGAAGAGGCTGATCTGGCCGGTGGCGGTGAGGTAGCCCAGATGCACGTAGGCGCTCTCGTCGGTCCACGTCACCATCCGCTCCGCGAGCACCCGGCCCTGGAGGCAATAGAGCGCCGCGCCGAGAGCGAGGGCAGACCAGAAAATCCAGCGGCGACGGAAGCGGGGGCCCGTGGGGACGGTCTGCTCTATGTCCCGCACTCCAGGATCACGAGATCGTTGTAGACCGGATTCCCCGGAAGGGAGACGACATGGGACCGGTCCCAGTCCACGCGGCGCACGCGGAAGTGCCGCTCGACGATAGCCCGGTACTGGTCGGGCTGACGCACGAAAGCCCCCCGCTCCAGCTTTCTGAACTGGCGACGGAGGAATGACGGATCAGGCCCGGCGGGGAGCACGATGTCGATCATCATGAACGTGCCGCCATCGGCGAGCAGGCGCCGCATCCGGCCGAGTTCCGTGGACAGCGTGTCGTCGGCGATGTGGTGAAAGCAGCAATTGGCCACGATCACGTCGAAAGGCGCGGCGGCGCGGAGCTCGGACTCGGTGGAGATGAAGCGCCCGTAGCGGTAGAGCCGACCGGCATAGGCCACGAGCCTTGGATCGATGTCGTAGCCGAGATAGCGGAGGCCCGCTCGCCTGAAGGTCGGCGCGAAGAGGCCGGTGCCGCAGCCGAAGTCGAGGGCCGCGCTCCCCCGCGGTAAACCGAGGGCGCGCAGTCGATCCAGGAGGTGCCGGCGCTGCTCGAGCTTGTTGAGGGTGATGAGGCGCTGGGCCACGTCGTTGTAGAGCGCCCACGCCATGCCTCTGGCATCGCTTCCCGTCACCGCGGGGAGTGAGCCCGACGGAGGCGTGCCCGCCCGCCGCGCCATCTTATCGGGCGGCGACGCCGGTCGAGCGACGGGAATGGGCGATGACCTTGGTCACCGCGGCGATGGTGTCCGCCACGTCGCCATCCGTCATGGCTGGATAGAGCGGCAGGGAGAGAATCCGGTCCGTGGCGTACTCGGCCACCGGAAGCTGGCCCGGCTCGAATCGGAAGCCGTCCCGGTAGAACGGCTGCAGGTGGAGGGCGCGGAAGTGGACGCCCACGCCGATATTCTCCTTCTGGAGGGCGTCGAGGATCTCGTCGCGCGAGCGGGAAAGCTCCTCGGCGCGGAGGATCACCACGTACAGGTGATAGGCGGGCCGCACCGAATCGAGAATGGCGAGGCGGCCGATCTCCGGCATCGACGCGAAGGCTGAATCGTACGCTTCGACAATGACCCGCCGGCGCTCCCAGAAGGGGTCGAGCTTGGGAAGCTGCGCGAGACCGAGAGCCGCCTGGAGATCGTACATGTTGTACTTGAAGCCGGCGCTCAGGGTCTCCCAGTGACGAAAGCCTTCGCGCCCGTAGCGCTTCCAGGCGTCTCGGCTGATCCCGTGCAGCCGGAGCACCTCGATCCGTTCGGCGAGATCCGGATCCCCCGTGACCAGCATGCCGCCTTCGCCGGTGGTCATGCTCTTGGTGGGGTAGAAGCTGAACGCGCCCACGTCGCCCCACGTACCCATGTGCCGGCCGTGGAGGGTCGACTCGATGGCGTGGGCGCAGTCTTCCACCACGGCGAGGCGGTGGGCGCGGGCTATCTCCATCAAGGCGTCCATCTGGCACGGATGGCCGGCGAAGTGCACGGGCATGATGGCGCGGGTCCGGGGAGTGATGCGGGCCTCGAGCTGCTTCACGTCCATGTTCAGGGTGGTCGGCTCCACATCGACGAAGACGGGCGTGGCCCCCACGTGGACGATGACGTTGGCGGTGGCGGGGAACGTGATGGGGGAGGTGATCACCTCATCGCCCGGTCCCACGCCGAGCGCGACCAATCCCAGATGCATGGCCGCCGTGCACGAGGTGACGCCGAGGGCGCGGCTCGCCCCCAGGTAGCGGGCGAACTCGGCCTCGAAGCGCTGGGTCTTGGGCCCGGTGGTCAGCCATCCGGACCGCAGCGTGTCGAGGACCTCGGCCTCCTCTTCCGGTCCCAGGCTGGGCTGATGAAAGGGCAAGAAGGTCGCCCGTACGGGGACGCCGCCGTCGATGGCGAGGCGGCCGGCGGACCGGTCAGTGGACAACGGTCTTCCCGCCCTTGACGATGATCGGCACCTCCCGCATCCACAGCTGCTTCTCCCACCACGCCCGGTTCTTCCGGTACCAGTCGATCGTCATGTCGAGGCCGTCCTCCATCCGGATGCGGGGCTCCCAGCCGAGCATGCGCTTGGCCTTCGAGATGTCCGCGGTGTGGCGGAAGACCTGGCCCGGCCGGTCGTCGACGTAGTGGACGAGGGACTCGGGCCGGCCCGTCCGCTCCACGAGCTTCTTCGCCACCGTCTTGATGTCCATGCTGACGCCCGTGCCCAGGTTGAACACCTCGCCGCTCACCTGCCCGAGGTCGCAGTGGAGCAGCCGGTCCAGCGCCTCGCAGGTGTCCTGCACGTGCAGCCAGTCGCGCTGGGCGCCGCCGTCACCGTGCACGCGGAGCGGCTCGTTGAGCAGGCAGCTGGTGACGAAGCGGGGGATGGCCTTTTCCAGATGCTGGAAGGGCCCGAAGTTGTTGAAGGGCCTCACGATGACGGCGGGGATATCGTAGGTCGCCCAGTAGGAGTAGACGAGGCGGTCGGCCCCGGCCTTGGCGCTGGCGTAGGGGCTCATGGGCAGGAGCGGATGCTCCTCGTCCATGAGAGGCGTGCGGGCGGTGCCGTAGACCTCGGAGCTCGAGATGTGGATGAAGCGGTCGATGGCCTTCTGGTACTTCACCACCGCATTGGCCACCACCTGGGTCCCCAGCACGTCCGTCTCGAAGAAGGTCAGGTTGTCATATATGGACCGGGTGACGTGCGTCTCCGCCGCGAAGTGCACGATGGAGTCGGCCTGCGACACCAGGGTGTCCATGAGCTCGCCGTTTCGCACATTGCCGTACCAGAAGCGCAGGCGGGCGTCCGTGCCCTTGGTCAGCTCCTCCGGGAGGTTCTCGACGCTCCCCGCATAGGTGAGCGCGTCGACCACGGTGAGGTGATACGACGGGTACTTGGCCGCGAGATGGCGGACGAAGTTGCTTCCGATGAAGCCCGCCCCGCCCGTGATGAGAATGTGCCTCATGTGGTGAGCTCCTCCGCGGTCTGGATATCCCCGTCGACCAGCACTCCCAGGCTCTCCCGTCCATGGTTCATGAGCAGGTCCACCACGGACAGATACGGCACGAACTCCCCGTGGAGCTGCGCGTACACGGGATGCCGGTAGTGATGATACTCGACGCGGATGGCATGGGCGGCGAATTGCGTCTCGTCGAGATAGTCGCTGGCGGCGTCGCCGGTGAGATAGCGGCCGGCCCCGAGGGCCCGGCAGAGGCCGATGAGCCGCTCGCTCTTCTGGCCCGGCACATCCAGCTCGGAGCTCAGGAGGATCAGGCGCGTGAGCCCGAGGAGCCGGCACAGCGTCTCGAGGACGGCGCGGTTCAGATCGATCAGATACGTCCACGGACGCCCGAGCACCGGCTCGAGCGCGCCGAACACTTCTTCGAAGGCGGGGGCCTTGGCGTAGTTGACCCGGAGCGCCTGCAGATGCTTGCGCGCCCAGGGCTGGCGCGTATCGATGCGCGCGTCGCGGTTGGTGGGCAATCCCTGGCCGTGGGTCAACACGGGGACGGTGAGCCAGAGCGGTCCCTTGTCCGTCTTGATGCGGTTGCGGTTTCGCCAGCCGTGCTTGTCGTACTGGACATCGTCGTAGAGGACGAAGACATCGCTCTTGTAGAGCTGATCGAAGTAGCCGAGCCACGGCAGGTAGCTGGGCTGAAGGACGACGATCCGCTTCGTACCAGGGCCGGCCGACATGACGGCATGCCCCTCAGCGCTTGGTACCCGTCAGGTGCATCTCGTGATACACGCCGGTGACACTGGCGAATCGTCTCATGGCGCCCTTGAAGGCGGACCGGACGGACAGCCAGTGCAGCGCCCGGAACACGTGGAGGCTCGGCCCCTTCCGCTCGCGGGAGCCCGCCGCGTCGAGGTAGGCGCCGATCCGGAGGGGCAAGAAGTCTGCACAGCCCTCCTCCAGAGGATGCACGAGGCGCAGCTCGGGCACCTTGGCGAGCATCCCCTTGACGATCCTCGGCGAGAGAAAGTTGAGGGTGTCCACATAGGCGGGATCCCGGCCAAGGAGCGACACGTAGCGCCGGGCCAACGGCTTGGACATGGCGGGAATCCACGGCGTGTTGTAGTGACCCTCGTAGATCCAGCGATAGTTCGGCATGTTGAAAGCGAGCAGGCCGCCCCTGCGGAGGACGCGCGCGGACTCGCGGACGACCGACTCGGGATCGACGACATGCTCGAGGACGTCGTTGGAGATCACCGCGTCGAAGCTGCCGGTCTTGAAGCAGAGACCCTCGCCCGCCGATCTCAGGAGACGCCCGGCCTCCACCCCGTTCAAGCGCAGGATCTCGGTGGCGAGCTCGGAGCGGCCGCTGAATTCTTCCTCGCCCGGCTCGATCCCCCAGATATTCCAGCCGAGGACACTCCGGGCATGCGAGAGGAAGAAGCCGTAGCCGGAGCCGACTTCGAGGATCCGGCTCGTGCGCGGGTCTATCCCTACCCGCTCGAAGGCTTGCGCATAGTAGTCGGCCTGGGAGGAGAGGTACTGGTCGGCCACGATGAAAGACAGGGCCTCCTCCGGATCGACCTTGCGCACCGTCCGGCAGAACTCGGCCATGTTCCGGACGATCGCCTGGCGCACCTCTTCTGAAATCTTCATGGGCGGCAGGCCGCTGAAAAGGGCCCATCTGCGTCATTGAGCAACAGCATTGGGGCTCCCTCGGCCGCACGCTCAACGTACAGAGAGTACGCCTCGCGCGCGGCACTCGGTCGCCGCCTCGCATCTGGGCCCTTTTGAGCGGCCTGCGAGTTTTGCCGCAAGGGGCTAGTCCTCATCCCAGGCTACGACGCGTCCCCGCTGCTTGTCGGGCCGGCGGCCGAGGAGAATCCAGCGCGACCACCAGTAGAAGATGTCCGAGATGGCGGCCACGATGGCCTTGATCCGCGTTCCCTTCGCCTTGCCCTTGTCACGCTTGATGAAGGGCACCGAGATCTCCCGGATGGTCGTGCCGCGCCACCAGACCTTGAGCAGGCATTCCGGATTGGTGAAGGAGCTCTCCGTCTCCAGCGTCACCGACTGGATCAAGGCCCGCGGATACACCGTCACGTTCTGGTAGTCGCGGACGGGCAGCCGGAAGAGGAACCGGATGAGCATGTAGTTGGTGAGCGAGACGATCGCCTTGCCGAAATGATCGGAGCGCTCCGCGAAGAGACCGAAGGGGGAGACGGGAGCCAGCCGCACCCCCTGCAGCACCTCGTATTTCGCCACCTGCTCGAGTGAGGCCAGCATGAGGCGGATGTCGTAGGCCCAGTCCACGGTCTGCCAGAACAGGTAGTCCTTGGTGGCGAGGGAGATGGCGCGCTTCGTATTGTAGCCGGGGCCCCGGTTCCGCTCGTTCTGGTAGACGCGGAGCCAGGGCCGGGTCTTCTGGTACTCCCGGGCAATCTCCCAGGTGCGGTCGGTGCTGCCGTCCTCGATGATGATGACCTCGAAGTCGTCCGTCACCTGCCGGAGACATTGCTCGGCCTTCTCGATGTACTCGCCGACGAGGGCTTCCTCGTTGAGCGCCCAGCCGAGCATGGACAGGCTGAAAGGGAGCTTGCCTCCCATCTCCGGATTCATCGGCGGCATCTGGCTCATTCGCCTCCCATCATGTACATGTCGTGCCACTCCTGGAACACGACGAGGGCGAGCACCTTGTTGACGAAGCGGTAGTCGTGCTCGCCCCGGTACAGCTCGTCCACGAGAGCCTGCACCCGGTCGGAGTCGAAGAGGGCGTGCTTGGAGAGCCGTGACGGGCTCAGGGTCTGGCGGACGTAGTCCTCGAGCCCGTGCAGGAGCCAGTCCGTCACCGGCATCACGAAGCCTTCCTTGGGACGGGAAACCATCTCCTCGGGAAAGTACCGGCGCGCCGCCTGCTTGAGGAGATACTTGCTCTCACCGCCCCGCATCTTGAGCGTCCCGGGCAGCCCCGCCACGAACTCCACGACGTCGGTGTCGAGGAAGGCCGTGCGCACCTCGAGGGAGTGGGCCATGGACAGCCGGTCCACGAAGGTCATCACCTGGTCGGGAAAGATGGTCCGGAACTCGGCCTCGAGGATGCGGTTCACGGGATCGGTGGCAGATAGCCCGGCGAAGAGCTGCCGGAGATGCTCGCGAGTGCTGAAGCCGCGCGTGGCCGCGGCCAGGTCGGGCGCCCACAGCCGGCTCTTCTCCTCGTCCGTGAACACCATCAGCTCATGGCGCCAGTCCCAGTCCGCCATGGGGGCCAGCCTGGCCAGAAAATCCGGCTGCGTCTCGAAGGGACGGATGAGCGACGCGTCGCCGGTCTTCACATACTCGGCATAGCTGGCGAGGGGCCGGGCGAGGCGGTGGGAGAGATAGCTGCCAAAGAGCTCGTCGGCGCCGTCTCCCGCTATGGCCACCTTGACGTGGCGGCTGATGAGCTGGGCGAGGAAGTACGTGGACACCACGCCCGCGAAGGGCTCGTCGAAGGACTTCAAGATTCTTCGCAGGCTCTCGGGGTAGTCGCCGAAGGCGATGGTCTCCTCGTGGTGCTCGGTGCGGTAGCGCTCGGCAACCCAGCGCGCCCAGCGCCGGTCCTGCTCCTTGCCCGCGGTGGTCGAACCCTCGGCATAGGTCAGGGTGAAGGTCTTGATCGGCCCCGTGGAGAGCTCGGCGGCCAGAACGGTGGAGAGACTCGAGTCGATGCCCCCGCTCAGGAAGAAGCCGATGGGCACGTCCGACATGAGCCGGCGCTCGACACCACGCCGCAGGAGCTCGAGGAGCCGGTCGACGATCTCCCCTTCCGTCATCTCCGCCGCCTCGGCCGAGGGAGAGAAGTCGACCTCCCAGTAGCGGCGAAGGGCGGGCGGGGCGCCAGGTCGGTAGACGAGGAGATGGGCGGGCGGCAGCATGCGCACGCCCTGGAAGATGGAGAGGGGGTGGGGCACGTGCTTGTAGCTCAGGTAGTGATGGAGCGCCTCCAGGTCGATGCGGCGCTCGAAACCGGGAACGCGAAGGAGCGCCTTGATCTCCGAGGCGAAGAAGAGCGCCCCGCGGCTCTCGTAGTAATAGAGCGGCTTCTTGCCCATCCGGTCGCGCGCGAGAACGCCCACCTTGCGCGCGTCGTCCCACACCGCCACCGCGAACATGCCGTCGATCCTCGTGGCCAGCTCCGCCCCGTGCTCCTCGTAGAGATGGGGTAGCGTCTCCGTATCGCAGCGGCTGGCGAAGCGATGACCCCGGGCGAGGAGATCCCGGCGCAGCGCGGGAAAATTGTAGAGCTCACCGTTCTGGGCGGCCCACACCGTGCCGTCCTCGTTGGACACCGGCTGCCGCCCGCCCTCCACGTCCACGATGCTGAGCCGGCAGGCCCCGAGCGTGAAGTCCCGCTCGCCCACCACGTGCGCGTCGTCGGGCCCGCGGTGAGTCAGGCTGCCGAGCATGGCGCGGACGGTGTCCACGTCGCCCAGCCCGAAGACTCCGCAGATCCCGCACATGTCAGTTCTCCCCCGTCACGTCAGTTCTCCAAAGGCGCGTAGGTGCCGGGGCGGAGCCCCTCGTGCACCGGGGAGACGGCATGGGCGGCCCGTACCGACACCGTCGCGTCGAGGATGCGCTCCTCCACCGAGCCCGCGCGCGCGTCCACCACGTACTCGGCCACGGGAACCATGTCGAAGCGGCGCTCCGCCTTGCGGATGCTCAGGTATTCGAAGATCAGCACGCTCCCCGCCGGGCAGGGCACGGTCCGCGCATAGCGCAGCAGGCGGTCGCGAAACAGCGGCGCATTGCTCGGATAGTACTTCAGCGTGGTGAAGAGGCTGGTCACCGTCACCGATTCGCACACGTGGCCGAAGCGCAGCCCTCCCGTCCAGCCGTAGCGGCTGATCACGGTGCGTGGACCACCCGCCCCGGGCTGTGCGTGGATGCGGATGAAGAAGTTCACCACGTCGACGGAGAAGACCCGCCAGATGATGATGCCGAAGAAGTTTGTGTACGCGTCGAGCGCGCGCTGGAGCGGGCCGGGGAGGGTGCCGCGTGCATAGAAGGTATAGAAGAGCCCCGCGTGGGCGAGGGGGAGGAGGACGAGGTATCCCCACAGGGCCACGCCGAGGACGGCGCCGGCGAGCGGCCACGGCTCGGCCGCGGGGACGACGAGAATGCCGCCGAAGGCCTGGACGATCCAGACGGCGGCGCGATCGCCCCAGCTCCCGGAATGGAAGAAGAGCACGCCGCCCAGCATCACCATCTCGCAGAGGAAGCCCAGGCGGATGTGGGTGGCGATGAACGCGAAGCTCCCGAGGATGAGGAGAGCGCCCAGGAAGCGCGTGGCGGGGACGAGCATGAGGAGCGCGGCGACTACCTCGGTCGTCCACGCGAGCTGGTTCAGCGTCCACACTATCCAGTGCCCGGGCGGCATGGCGGCATACCGTCGCCACCAGTAGCCCCACTGGGGATTGGCGAGGCCGAACTCCATGCCGAAGTTGCGCGGATAGCCGGCGGAGAGCTTGTAGAGGCCGGCCGAGAGCATGATGAGGGCGAAGTCCACCTGGAGCACGAGCAGGGCGAGGCCCCGGCGCTCCGGCGCCACGCGCGCGGTGAATTCGAGGAGGAAGACGGCCGCCCCGACCCAGTAGGTCATGAATCCCGGGGCGCCCATGCCGCGGGCCACCCCCCGCCAACGCAGCCCCACGAAGAAGTAGCGGCAGAGGAGGAGGTTCCAGAATGCCGGCCACCAGCCGCCCTGTCCGACGACGAGGAGCCCTGCGGCGAGCAGCCAGGAGGCCATGAGCAGCGGATACGCCACGGGGTTCTGCACCGCGTCGACCCAGGTCGACGACTGGGTGTAGCCGCCCCAGCGCTCGCTCATGAAGAAGCGCCGTCCATGGGGCAGCGTCATGAGGAGAAAGCCCAGGAGAACCACGCCGTAGCCGGCGCGCAGGAGCGTCTGCGCGGCGGGACCGAGCTCGGGCATCCACATTCCGCCAGACCAGATAGCCGTCATCACGGCCCCAGCTGAAGGCCGGGCGCGAGACCGAGGCTCGCCAGATCGCCCGGACCGGCGGCCCGGCCACCGACCTCCGCTTCGACGATGAGGAGCTCGCCGCTCCCAGTGCCGACGCGGGCTCCGTGTCCATCCACGAGCGACACCACGCCGGGGGCCGGCGGCACGCCGTCGCTCCTCGTCACGACCGCGCGGCGAACGATCAGCTTCTCCCGGCCGAGCTGGGTGAAGGCGCCGGGCCACGGCGCGGCCAGCGCGCGCACGAGGTTGTGGATGCTCACGGCGGGAGCAGACCAGTTGATCCGGCCGTCCTCCGGGGTGCGCAGCGGATAGGACTTGGCGCGCGACTCGTCCTGGGGCACCCGGGGCGCCGTGCCCGCGGCGATGGCCGGCCACCAGCGGCGCAGGAGCCGCGAGCCGGCGTGCCTCAGCTTTTCCCGCACCGCGGGCGCGTCGTCCTCGGTCCCGATGGCGAAGCGCTCCTCGGCGATGACGGGGCCGGTGTCGATGCCGGTGTCGACGTAGTGCAGGGTCACGCCCGTCTCGGTCTCGCCGTTGATGATGGCCCACTGCATCACGTGAGGCCCCCGGTAGCTCGGGAGGAGACCTCCGTGCACGTTGACGCAGCCACGCCGCGGCACCCCGATCACCGCCCCGGGCAGGATCATGGAATACGACCAGATCACGATGACGTCCGGGGCCAGGCTCTCGAGCTCACGCACGAACGGATCGATGCGGTCTCGCGGAGGCTGCATCCGTACGGGGAGCCCGGCCGCGCGGGCCGCCGCGCGGGCGATCTCCACGTCGGGACCGACCCGGTTCGACGGCAGGACCAGGGCGAGAACCTGCGCGCCCGCTTCGGCGAGGGCGGCGAAGGCGGCGGTGCCCATGTCACCGTAGCTGAAGACAATGGCCGTGCTCATGACACGTCACCCAAAGCGGAACGCGCTCGTCGCCGGGCGCGACGTGGATCACGCAGGCCCGAAACCGCCGCTCCGGAGCTCAGGCCGGAGGCTCGTAGACCTGCACCTCGACGCCCAGATCCTGGCGCATGACGTCCTTGAGGTGCCGGCCGGAGGTCTTGAGCACCTTGAGCCAGCCGTGCTCCCAGTCGCGAATGCCGGCGAGCCACGCCGAGCAGCCGCGGCACGGCCAGGCCTCCGCGCCTCGTCCCTCGAGGTGCAGCCGGCGGTACTGGGTGAAGGTCTCGCCGTGCCAGATCTCCTTGATCGACACGTCGTTGATGTTCGGAAAGAACTTGGCGGTGCGGAACGAGATGTCCTGCCCGCACAGGGCGACCCGGCCGAGGGTGTCCACGTTGAGCCGCTCGAAGGGCCAGACGCACGGCTCCTTCCGCTCCGATGGGAGATGGCCGTAGAGGTGCGGGTCGAGGGCGCGCCCGAGGGGGATCACGGTGTTGTCGTCCCAGCTCAGGAACTTGCGGGTGATCACCTCGTCCACCCCTATCGTCTTGAGCCAGAAATCCACCGCCGCTTCCAGCCGATCGGCCACCGCCTCCTGCTGGATGATGGAGACCACCACCCGCGTGGTCGCCCGCCGCTCCTTCCGGATCTCGAGGGCGGCCTTGACGTGGGACACCTGCTCCTCCCACCACGCCGCGGGATTCCTCGGCGGCCCGCCATGGGGCGGACGGACCTTGGCATAGGTCTCCGCGTCGCCGGCGTCCATGGAGAACTCGATGAGGTCGATGCCGGCGGCGATGATCCGCTCGAGCTTGCGGCGCTGCTTGGGCAGCGGGCCGAACATGCTGCCGTTCGTGTTGAGCCAGATCCGCGCGCCCTTTGCCTTGGCGTACTCGATCATCTCGACCATGCGCGGATGCAGCATGGGCTCGCCCCCGCCCGTGCAGCGCATCCAGGACTGGTAGGGGCCGCACTCGTCGGCCATCTTGTTCCACAGGGCCTGGGGGAGGAGATCGCCGCCCTCCGCGTGATAGAACTTCCGGAGGTCCGAGTTGCCGTCCGTGTAGGGGCAATTGGGACAGCCGAAGTTGCAGGGATAGATGATCGAGATCACGACCATCATGGGAAACTCTTCCGCCCCTGCCCTGAGTCCGTACGGTCGCTGCGCGGAGGTCTCGGTCGCCTTCATGTCAGGCAAAAGTATACGCCAGCGTCTCGCGTCTGACGGGGGCGAAAAGGGCGTGGGAGGCCCTTCACGCGCCTCTCACGCAGAGGGCGAAGAGCTTGTTCGAGAGCCGGAGCCCGATCCGCGACTCGCGCAGGCGCCGGAGCCAGCGCACGTGCCCCTCGCCGGGCACCGCGGTGCCTTCGAGATGCACGCGAGCGAAGCGCGGCACGAGCAGCCGCTCCAGACGCCCGGCCGAGAGCGGCGAGATATGAGTGGGATCGTCCTTGAGGCGGGCCCAGCTCCGCTGGTGCACGGCCGCCCGAAGATCGAAGAGCCGCTTCATCGGATAGTTCGGAGTGGTCAGGGCCAGCCGCCCCCCCGGCCGGAGAACGCGCAAGGTCTCGTCGAGGCTCGCGGCGGGTGACCGGGTGTGCTCGATCACCTCCATGAAGCTCACGAGGTCGAAGGCGCCCTCCTTGAACGGCAGCGCCTCCGACTGCGCGACCACCACGGGAAAGCCCCGGGCGCGAATCCGCCGGGCGCGCAGGAGGCTGATCTCGCACGCGACGAGGCGCGCGCTCTTCCCGAGCAGAGGTGCGAGCAGGTCGAGATAACGTCCGTCCCCCGCGCCCAGATCCAGCACGGAGCGTGGGCCGTCGAGAGCGAGCCGGCGGAGCCTCGTGGCCACGAACTCGGGGAGCGCCTCGTCCATGCGGACATCGCGCGCGTAGTCCTCGAAGAGATCGGTGAGAGAGCCGGCGCCGGACACGGACTGGACGAAAGCCACCTCCGCCTTGAGGAGAGCATGCGCGTCGAAGAGGGCCAGGGCCTGGGCCCGCGCCCGCTCGCCGAGCCCGTCGGCCAAGGGCCGGTCGGTGAGGAGCCGGCTCACCGCGCCCGCAATGTCGTCCACCCGCTCGGGATCGAAGAGAAGACCGGTGACGCCGTCCTCCAGCATCGAGGGAATGCCCCCGCGCGCCGAGGCGGCACAGGGCAGCCCGGAGGCCATGGCCTCGATGAGCGCCTTGGGATTTCCCTCGGAGAGCGAGGGCAGCACGAAGCAGTCGGCGGACTGGAAGTGACGCGGGAGCTGACCGTGAGGAACGACCCCCAGGAACTCGGCCTCGACTCCGGCAGCGCGCGCCCGCTCCTCCAGATCGGCACGCAGGCCGCCGTCGCCCACGAGGACAAGGCGTGGAGCCTCCCTGACCAGGGCGAGCGCCTCGATGAGCCGGGCGAGATTCTTCTCCGGCGACAGGCGCCCCACGTAGAGCACGGTACGGGAACCGATTCGGGGCCGGGGCTTCGCGGGCGGGGCAAAGCTCTCCGTGTCCACCCCGTTGGGACAATAGGCAAGGCGCGGCCGGGCGGGGTGCCGGGCGAGCAAGGCCTCCATCTCGTGGGAGGTCACGATGACGCCGGCGGCGCGGGGAAACGTCACGCGCTCGAGCCAGCGGTAGAGCCGCGGCTTGAGCCGCGAGCCGGCGAGGCGCGCGATCTCACCGTAGTGATACCCGTAGGTGACGACGAAGGGAAGGCCATAGAGCGCCCGTGCGAGCAGAGCCGGCACGACCCCGGGAAACTGCTCGATGCGGAGCGCCTCGCACTCGCGGAGCTGACGGCGGTAGAGAAAGGGCAGGAGGAGAGCGTGGACGCGGGCGGGCCAGGGCCCGCGGCGGGGAAGGAGCGTCACCTTGTCGAGGAGCAGCGGATCGCGGGTGAAGTCGCCCAGCGACTCCTTGAAGTAGCTGAAGTAGTAGACGCGATCGTAGGCCTCGCAGTAGTGGCGAAGATCGTAGTTGAGCAGCCGCTCGTGCTGGCCCGTGCGGCGGAGGTCGGTGAGTCCGCTCCCGAGGGCGGGCAGGATGCCGACGGTTCGGAGCGAGGACGAGCCGCTCATGGCCTGGTCTTGCCGTAAGCGGCGAGCAGGTCGGCCACGACGCGATCCTCGCTGAACTTCCGGAGCACCGTCTCGGAGGCCTGTCGTCCCAGGGAGAGACGGAGCTCGCCGTTGGCGAGAAGCTCCTCGAGGGCGTGGGCGAGGGCCGGCGCGTCGCTCCGCTCCACGAGGAGCCCGGTGGACTTGTCCTCCACCGCTTCCGGTGTGCCGCCGATCCGGGTGCCCACGACGGGCCGGGCAAACGCCGCCGCTTCGAGGGGGACGCGACTGAACGGCTCCGGCCACACCGCGGGGTGCGCCACCACGTCGCTCAGAGCGTAGAGCTGTTCCACCTCGGCGTGCGGGCGACTGCCCAGGAAGTGAATATCCGGGCTCCGAGGCATCCACGCGGGCGGACCTTGGCCGGCCACCGCGAAGCAGGCCTCGGGCATGCGCGCCTTCACCATGCGGGCGGCCTCCGCGAACACGGGATAGCCCTTGCCGGGAGAGCATTTGCCGACATAGAGGACGAGGGGCCCCGCGGGCAGGCCGAAGTCGGCCCGCGTCCGGCTCACCTCGGATCCCGTGCCGCTCTTGGACGGGGGCAGATTGTAGACGACGTGGCCGCGCTCGGGGCGCAGCCGGTCGGCGCGGGCGTAGATGTCGAGGAGGCTCAGGCTCACCGTGGTGACGCCGTCCACCCGCCTCACGAGCGCCCGCTTGATCCACGCGTCCATGTAGAGGAGGCCGAGCGAGCAGCGGATCCGCAGCCGGCGAAGCGCGCCGCCGCGAATGTACTGGCGGAAGAAATCCGGGGCGCAGTCGCGCTGGAGCTTCCCCGCGCTGCAGTCGGCGGGCACGTGGCGGTGGCGCAGGAGACAGGTGGTGATGGGGCAGATGAGGCCGAAGTCCCGGAGCGAGAGGTACACGGGCTTCCGCAGCCAGCGCGACGCGAGGAACGCACCGGCCAGCGCATGCTTCTCCTGCGCGTGGATCAGGTCAGCCCCCATCCGCCGCGCCGTGGCCACCAGGGCGCGGGCGAAGAGAAGGTGGAAGAGGGGATTGACGTGGTCGCTCAGGGGCGCGAGCCCCGCTCCGGGCTGCAGGCGGCGCCAGAAGGGGAAGCGGACCACCGACACGCCGTTGACCTCCTCGGTGGCGGCCGCGCCGTAATTCGGGGTGACCACCGTCACCGAGTGGCCACGCGCGATGAGGGCACGCGCGAGAAGCTCCAGGCTCCAGGCGGTGCCGCCGGGCGCCCACGGGTGGTAGTACTCGGTGGCGAAGACGAGCTTCATTTCGCCTCGCACACGGCGAAGAAGCCGGCGTTCTCCTCGGGATAGCGGCGGGCGAGGCGGCGGCGCACCTCGGTGAGGCGGCGATAGAGGGGCAGGGACACCCCGCCCACCAGATCGATGGCGCCGATGAGGGGCGTGTCGTACACGGTGGGATGCAGGTGCACGATGCGGAAGCCGTTCCTCGCCAGCTCCGCCTCCAGCTCCTCCAGGGTGTACTCGATCTTGTGATCGGGGTCGGAGAAGGAGAAGAGGCCGGCACGATCGAGCCGGCGCTTCCACGAGGTGCCGCGATTCGGCACGGACAGGAGCATGGTGCCCCCGGGCTTGAGGGCGCGCCGGATCTCCGTGAGAAGAAGGTCGCGCTGATGGACATGCTCGAGGAGGTCGAGGCATACGACGGTATCGAAGCAGGCCCCCTGCACCGCTAGGCCCCGCTCGAGGTCCGCCGCGAAGAACTCCGCGTTCCCGGACGGCAGCGATCGGCTGGAGCGCACGGCCATCCCGAGAGACTCGAGATTGCCGTCCACGCCGATCACGTGCCGGCAGCGGCGGGCCGCCTTGATCGAGTGCATCCCGTTGCCGCAGCCCACGTCGAGCACGGCAGCCGCGGGAGCGATGTAGGCGAGGTACCAGTAGTTGTCCTGGGTGTCTCCGAGCAGATGCTTGGGGTGGACGTATTCGGAGCTCTTGCCCGTCCACCGCGTGAGGCGGATGGCCAGTCGCTTGGCCTTGTTGTTGGCGAAGACCACGCCGGAGAGGACCACCCCACGAAGACTGCGGGTCATCGGGTCAACCTGATGGCCACGTAGATCGGCCGCGCACCGTTGCCCAGCCGCCGAAGCCAGGGAGCGCTCACGCGCCGGCCCGGCACGGGGGTGAGACATTCGGGCTCCAGCCCCGCCTCGTTCAGGATGGCCAGCCACTCGCGGTAGCGGATCGCCCGCTCGCGCGTGCCCTGCTCGTGGGCGCGGCTGGCCAGCGCGCGCGCCTCCGAGGCCGCGAAGCCGGGCATCCACGGCGACGCGCGCTCGATGCCGAGAAAGCGCCCGCCCGGAGCGAGCACGCGACGGATCTCGCGCAGGGTGTGAGCGGGATCGGGCAGCCGGTAGAGGACGACCTGCGAGTACACGGCGTCGAATTGGCCGTCGTCGAAGGGCAAGGTCTCCGCGTCGACGGCCGCGTACATGTCGGCCGGGGTGCCGAGAATCTCTCCCGTCCGGAGGGCGTGCTGACGCAGGTAGCGCGGCGACACGTCGGTGGCGATCACGGAAGTCGCGGGTGAGCGCGCTTTGGCGAGGGCGCTCGCGTAGCACAGCCCGCCCCCGATCTCGAGGAAGCTCCGGACGTGGCCGGTGACCAGCTCGGGCAGCCATCGCTGCTCGCACCACTCGAGCCAGTAGCGCTTGTGGAAGAAGAGACGCTGCCACGTGGGGAGGCCGATCTCCGCATGGGCCTCGTCCTCGTGCGTTTTCACCGCGTCGAGGACGTGGGGCAAGAGATCCCATACCCCATCGGAGGGGGCGAACGATCGGCCGCAGCCGGGACAGGTCGGACGCCCCTCGGGGCGACCGAGGGACTTCGCGCAGTCGGGGCAGCGGAGGCTAACGAGCGCGCCGGAACTCATCCAGAGCCTCCTGGTAGACCTTCTGCACCCGGCGCACCGTGAGATCCCAGCGGAAGTCACGGTCCACGCGCTCGGCGGCAGCGGCCCCGAAGCGGGCGCGCATGGCTGGCTCGCGGAGGAGACGTACCACGCGGTCGGCGAAGGCGGCTCGATCATGGGGCTCGACGAGAAAGCCTGTTCTGCCGTCCTCGATCATCTCGCCCAGGGAGGCCGCACGGAAGGCCACCACGGGCTTGCCGCACGACATCGCCTCCTGGGGCGCCAAGGGAAACCCTTCGAGCAGCGAGGCAAAGACAAAGATGTCGGCGAGGTTGAGCATGGGTACCTTGTCCGCCTCGGGGAGATAGCCCGTGAAGACCACCGAGCCCTCGAGCCCGAGCTTCTTCACCAGCGCCTCCAGCTCGGTCCGGAGCGGGCCCGATCCGACCCAGACCAGGCTCACGTCGTCGCCGGCGGCGCGGCGGATCTCCGCGAAGGTCTCGATGAGGAGGGCGGGATTCTTCCTCGCGACGAGGGGTCCGAGGGAGAGGAGCACGCGCCTGCCCGCGATGTTCCAGCGCCGGGCGAGGGCCTCGTCGCGCGGCCCCGGCGCGTACTTCGGCCCTACCCCGCAGTAGACGACCTGGACGTGATCGGTGCGGATCCCGAGCTCCTCGGCGAGCTGGCGCTTGGCGAACTGGCTGTCCGTGATCACGCAGTCCGAGGCTTCGATCACGCGCTTCTCGAGCACGGGATTGAGGTGACTCGGATCGAGATGATGGTGATGGGTCACCACAGGCACGGGCAGACCATAGTGGCGCCGGGCCCACAGCGCGGCCGGACCGACGAAGCGGACGGAGTGCGCGCGCAGCACGTCGAACTTCTGGGCGTCCCACACGCGCTTGATGTAGCGCGGCCACACGAAGGGCGTCACGTACCAGCGAAGCCCCTTGGGCGGCCACACGGGGTGGATGGTCAGGCCCGGCACCCGCTCGTGGCTCTTGCCGCGAGCGAGGAGGACATGGCATTCCTCGCCGAGCGAGGCGAGGTCCTTCAGGAGCTCCCGCTCGTAGACTTCGCCCCCCGAGCCCGACTCGGGCGCGATGCCGCAATGAGGCGAGAGGATGCGCACTAGCCGAGCCCTTCCGCGCGCGCCACGCCGCGAAGCGTGTCCACGATGAGCTCGCGATCCTCGTCGGTGAGATCGGGCGAGTTGGAGAGGTAGAGGCCGCGGGTGATGAGATCGGCGGCTACCGGCGTGTCGGCGCCGCGGTAGCCCATGTCGCGATAGGGCGCCTGGTCGGGAATGAGCGAGAAGAACGGACGCGTCTCGATCCCCGCCTCGTGAAGCGCCGCCTCGGTGCGCGCGCACACACGCGGCTCGCGAAAGAGGAGATGGTAGCCGAAGTAGACCGACCTCGCGTACGGGCGCTCGCCGGGAAGACGCTCGATCATGCGCTCGAGGCCCTCGAGCGCCGAGTTGAGGGCCGCGACATTGGCCCGCCGGCGAGTGATATAGCCCTCGAGCTTGCCCGCCTGCGCGCAGCCCACCGCGGCCTGCAGATCGGTCATCTTGGCGTTCCCACCGAGGAAGGCATGGAGAAAGTGCTCGCCGGGTATCTGGCCGAAGTTCCGGATGGCCCGCATGCGCTCGGCCAGGGTGGCGTCACCGGTGACGATCATGCCCCCCTCCCCCGAGGTGATGATCTTGTTCGCGTAGAGGCTGAAGCAGCCCACCGTCCCCCATCCGCCCACGGCCCGTCCCTTGTAGCGCGCGCCCGTGGCCTGGCACGCATCCTCGATGACGGGAAGCCCGTGCGCGCGACCCATCTCCAGGATGGGGTCCAGATCCAGCGGGTGGCCGAAGAGGTGCACGGGGAGTATGGCCTTGGTGCGCGACGTGATGCATTTCTCGATGCCGCCCACCTCGAGGTTGTACGTCTCGCGATCCACGTCGCCGAAGACCGGACGCGCCCCCGTGAACAGGATGGGATTGGCGGAGGCGATGCACGAGAGCGGGGTGGTGATGACCTCGTCGCCCGGACCAACCCCCAGCGCGCCCAGCACCACGTGGAGCGCGGTGGTGCCGGAGGTGGTGGCCACGGCGTGGCCGGTGCCGCAGAGCTGGGCGAAGGCCGCCTCGAGCTCGCGGACCTTGGCCCCCTGGGTGATCCAGCCGCTGGCCGCCACGGCGTGGACGGACGCGATCTCCGCCTCACCGATATCGGGCCTGGCCACGGGTATGCGCCAGGCCATCAGCCCTCCAAAGCCTCGGCAAGCGCGCGCGCCACCCGCTCGACATCGGCCTCCACGAGGCCCGTGCCCGAGGGCAGGTTCATGCCGCGCGACCCCAGGTGCTCGGCGACGGGCAGATGCTGGCCGGTCGCGTAGGGCGGCAGGGTATGGACAGGATGGAAGAAGGGCCGGGAATCCACGCCGCGATCGTTGAGACGGGCCCTCATCACGTCGAGAGACGGGCAGTCCTCGCTCAAGATGACGGAGTACATCCAGTACACGTTGCGCGCCCACGCCGCCTCGGGATGGAGGCGCAGCCTGCCGCTCTTGGCCAGGCCCGCTAGGTGCGTCGCATACCATTGAGCGATCTGCCGCTTCTTCTCGATGAAACCGGCCATCTTCTTGACCTGGGCCACGCCCACCGCGGCCTGGAGATTGGTCATGCGGTAGTTGAAGCCGATCACCTCGTGCCAGTAGCTCCGCTTGGGATCCATGCCGTGATCTCTGAGCAGGCGGAGGCGATCGGCGAGGGCGCCGTCGTTGGTGACGCACATGCCTCCCTCGCCGGTGGTGATGATCTTGTTCCCGTAGAAGGAGAAGCAGCCGATGGCGCCGATCGAGCCGGCGCGCCGGCCGCGATACTCGGAGCCATGCGCCTCCGCGGCGTCCTCGAGCACGGTCAGCCCGTGACGCTTGGCCACGGCGAGGATGGGATCCATGTCGCACGGGTGCCCGTAGAGGTGCACGGGCATGATGACGCGGGTCCGCGGGGTGATGCGCGCCTCGAGGCCTGCGGGGTCGAGCTGCCACGTCTCGGGCTCGGAGTCGACGAACACGGGCGTGGCGCCGCAGTAGCGGACGACATTGGCGGTGGCCACGAAGGTGAGGCTCGGCATGAGCACCTCGTCGCCCGGCCCCACTCCCGCGGCCACGAGAGCCAGGTGGAGGGACACCGTCCCGTTCGCCACGGCCACTCCGTGGGCCGTGCCGCAGAGGGCGGCGAACTCGCGCTCGAACTGCCCGATGAACGCGCCCAGCGAGCTGATCCAGCCCGAGCGCATCGCCTCCATCACGTTGGCGATCTCCTCCTCGCCGATCGACGGCGCGGCCACGGGGATACGCGGCTCGGTCATGGGGAGAGTCCCGCGGTGCTAGACTGGCGTGAATGACACGGCATGTGAGGTCCCTCGCCCGTCGGGTTTTCGGCGTGACGCGTCCCCGGACGTACTACCTGCCCTGGATCATTCGTCCCGGGCTCGAGTGCGCGCTGGTGCTGAGCAATGTCGAGGCGCGCTTCAAGCCGGAGCTGAGCGCCGGCCCCTTTCCCGTCGACGTCGTCCAGTACGACGCGCAGGGAAGCGCGGCCCACCGCTACCACGTGACGCTCGCCGACAGCACGGACACCGTGGAGGTAACCCTCAGGCCGGCCACCGGAGGCTGCGGCTTCGCCACGGTGAGAGGCGAGCGCCTCCGCTCCGACCTTTACGTCACGCTGTCCGACGGGCACGACTACACCGCCACCCATGGCCGGGAGGAATTCATCGAGGAATATCCCGCCCCGGTCCGCCTGATCATGAGGACCGCCTGCACCATGATGTCCGTGCTCGGGCGCACGCTGCCCATCTTCACACGCAACCAGTACGTGTATCTGGGACCCGAGAGCCGCTCGCATGTCCTCCTCATGAACCTGTCCAACATCACGAATCGCGTCCGGGTCGTGGCCAGCCCTGGCGAGCGCCGCCTCGGCTCGAGGCTGCTCCGGCTGCCCCCCATGGGCTCGCACCTCCTCGACGTCGCCTCCCTCGGCCCCTCGCCTTCCGCGGGCACCGCCGTCTGGCGGCTCAGGCTCGAGGGCAATGCCTGGTTCAACCTGTACATGGTGGGCGCCGGATCGAAGGATCTGGCCGGTCCCCTGTCGCTGATGCATGTCAAATAGCCTCTCCGCCCTGATGTCGGCCACCTTCTACGAGCGGGGCTACGACCATCACGTCGAGATCATCCATCAGCGCGATGCCGAGGCCCACCGCCGTCTCGAGTCGCTGGAGGTGACGCTCTACGATGGCGCGGGCGCCCTGCTCGCCACGCCCAAGGTCGATCCGGCCCAGGACATCCTGGACCTGGGAGCACTGGTGGCCGACACGACCCGAGCCAGCGAGCGCGTGATGGTCGTGCTCGACGCGCGCTACGACGAGGCGATCTTCCCGTACCGGCCGCATCACTACGCCTATCTCCATCGCGCGGGCTCCACCGCTCCCCCGCTCTACTACGCGATCAACGCGGTGCTCGGCGGCGTCCCGGATCGGGTGGGCGCCACCAACATCAACAATTTCGAGACCTATCTGTTTCGCCAGGGTCCCTTCGCCCAGCGCTACTCGCTGCTCCTGGGCTGCCTCGCCCGCTTCGTGCCGGTGACCGCGCAGGTCTTCACGTACTACGGCAGCCGGCGCCTCGCCCACGACGTGACCCTCGGGCCCAAGTGTCACACCGAGATCCCCCTCGCCGCCGAGGCCGCGGGCGAGCGGCTGGCCCGGGTCGAGGTCAAGTCGCTCTTCCGGCTGCTGAGCTACGTGGTGGGCCGCCGGGAGGACACGGGCGATCTCGTACTTTTCGATCACCTCTTCACCTACGCGAAATGACCTCGGCCACCGTCGTCGAGCCGCGAGACGAACTCCTCCTCTGCTACTGCACCATGCTGACCATCGGCGACCTGCGGGCCGCGTGCCAGTCGGGAAACTGGCCCCTCCGCGGCAAGGAGAACACGGGCAAGCTCTGCACCGCGTGCGTCGGCGATCTCCTCTACTGCCTGCGACGCTTCGGAGTAGACGCCTCACTCTGAGCCGCCTGTCCTGAGCGCGGCCACGAGGGCGGCCGCCACTGCCTGCCGCTCGTCCGCGGTGATCCCGACCGAGCACGGCAGCGAGAACCCCCGCTCGTAGAGCCGGTCGGCGACCTCGATCCGATAGGCCTGCGCTCCCGCGTATAGCGGCTGCCGGTGCAGCGGGCGCCACAGCGGCCGCACGCCGATTCCCGTGGCATTGAGCCGGCGCAGGAGCCCGCGCACGTCGGCGCACACGCCCGCGTCGAGGAGCATGGAGGTCATCCAGTACGAGGAGTGCGCCCATGGCGCCTCGCCGGCCACGGTGACGCCGGGTAACCCGCGGAACAGCTCGCGGTAGTGGGCCACCGTTTCCCGCTTGGACTCCACGAAGCCGTCGAGCTGCTCGAGCTGCGCGACACCAAGAGCCGCCTGGAGATTGGTGAGACGGTAGTTGTAGCCCGTCTCCTCGTGGATGTACTCGAGGGCATCCGTGCGCGCCTGGGTGGTCAGCCTCCGCACGCGCGTCGCCACTGCCGGGTCGCGCGTGAGCACCATGCCGCCGCCGCCCGTGGTGATGATCTTGTTCCCGTTGAAGGAGAGACAGCTCACCAGCCCGTGGCAGCCCACCGCGCGTCCCTTGTAGCGGGCGCCCAGCGCCTCCGCGGCGTCCTCCACCACGGCCAGCGGGTAGCGGCCCGCCACCTCGAGGATGGCATCGATGTCCACGGGATGGCCATAGAGGTGCACGGGCAGCACCGCGCGCACCACGCGTCCGGACGCGCGGTTGACCACCTGTCCGTCCTTGACCGTGCACTCGCGCGAGAGGAAGTCGGCCAGCTTGTTCGCGTCGAGCCCCCACGACAGCGCCTCCGAGTCCAGGAAGACGGGATGCGCTCCGCAGTAGGTCACGGCATTGGCGGTGGCGATGAAGGTCAGCGCGGGCACCAGCACCTCGTCGTCCGGCCGGACACCCGCCGCGAGCAGCGCGACGTGGAGGGCGGCCGTGCCGTTCACCGTGGCCACCGCATGGTCCACGCCGACGTGGGCGCAAACTTCCAACTCGAAGCGGCTCACGAAGGGCCCGACCGAGGACACCCAGTTGGTGTCGAGGCATTCCTTGAGGTACTTCCACTCGTTGCCGGCGAGATGCGGCACGGCGTTCGGAATGACCCGGCGCGTCTCCGTCACCGCGCACCTCCATGGCTCGCGTGCCACTCGCGGTACCAGGCGAAGGTGTCGCGCACGCCCGCCTCCAGGGAGACCTTGGGCACGAAGCCCGTCAAGTGCCGGAGCCGGCTGATATCCGGGCAGCGGCGCGCCACCGAGCCCGGCGGCGCGGGGGCACGCTGGAGGGCGGGCTCGAAATGCGCCTCCTTGAGGACGAGGCTCGCGAGGTCCTCGATGAGCGTCTCCTCGCTGTCATTCCCGATGTGCACGATCTGCCCCCACGCCGCTTCGCTCGCGGTAAGACGCAGGATCGCTTCCACGGCATCCGACACGTGGCAGAAGGCGCGCCGCTGTTCCGCCCCGTAGACGCGGAACGGATCCTCGCCCCGAAGGGCGCGCAGGGACAGCTCGGGGATGACGTGATCCGCCCCCATGCGCGGCCCGTAGACATTGTGGAAGCGGCCGGTGACCGCGCGCAGCCCGCGGGCCCGCGCGGTGTGGATCACGGCCGCCTCGCCGAGGATCTTGCTCGCGGCATAGGCGAAGCGCGGGGCACGGATGTCTTCCACCGTCAGCGGCACGTCCTCGGGAGTGGGCACGGAAACCGTGCCTGCCGAGACGCCCCCGGCATAGGTCTCGCTGGTCGAGGCGAAGAAGAGCACGCCCGACTCGGGAGTGAGCCAGTCGAGGAGGTGCATGAGGGCGAGGGTATTGGTGCGCACCACTCGCGCGGGGTCGGTCTCGACGTTGCGCACGCCCACCACCGCGGCGAGCATGTGGACGCCGTCCCACTGCCTGGGCAGCCCCGCGAGGGCGTCCGCGCGCGTGAGATCCGCCTGTACCAGGGTGACGTTCGGCCGGGCGCACAGCGCTTCCAGCTCGCGGTCGAGCCGGCCGCGTGAGAGATCGTCCACGAGCGTCAGCTCATGCCCCTCGCTGGCCAGGCGCCCGGCCATGTGATAGCCGATGAAGCCCGCCCCCCCCAGGATGAGTGTCCTAGGCATAGCCGATCCCCGCGTAGGCCACGCCGGCCCCGCGCACCGTCTCCTCGTCGAGGATGCGCCAGCAGTCATAGAGGACGGCGGGGCGCCGCAGCATGGGGAGAAGCCGGCCGATGTCGAGCTTGGCGTACTCCGGGTGATTGGTGATGACGAGGACGGCGTCGGCGCCGTCGAAGGCCGCGTCGGGCGTCACCGGCTCCGCGCCGAGGCCGCGAATGATCTCGGGGGCGACGAGGTAGTCGTGGCCGCGCAGCTCGAGCCCCGCCGCCCGGAACAGGGGCAGCATGGAGAGGATCGGCGTGCCCCGCATGTCGTCGGTGGGAGGCCAGCCCTTGTAGGCCCAGCCGAGCACGGATAGCCGCGCGCCCTCGGCGCTTCCGCGCTTCTCGCGCATCATGCCGATCAGCCGCTCCGCCACGTGCCCGGGCAGATGCTCGTTGAGGCCGCGGGCCTGGCCCACCAGCCACGGCGTGTAGCCGGCCGCGCGCGCGGCATGGGCGAGGATGTAGGGATCCTTGGAGAGACACGCGCCGCCCACGAAGCCGGGCCGGGCGAGATCAGGGCGCGGGTACTCGAGATTGGCCGCGCGTATCACCTCGAGCGGATCGAGCCGCCAGCTCTCCGCCATCAGCGCGACCTCGTTGCCATAGGAATAGATGAGATCGGTGTGGCAGTTGTTGACGAGCTTGACCAGCTCGGCCGCTTCCAGCGACGACACGGGAACAATGCGGCTGGTGACGCGGGCGAAGAGGGCGGAGGCCGCCTCGCGGCCGTCGGCGTCGAGGCCACCCACCACCTGCGGCAGCTCCTCCAGCTCGCGCAGCGCCTGCCCCTGAATGGTTCGCTCGGGCGCGAAGGCCAGCCGCGCCCGTCCCCACCTGGCGAGGAGCTCGGGCAGGACCACCGACCGGCTCGCCCCCACTGGCACCGTGCTCCTCACGATGACGACGGTGCTCGGTGTAGAGCTCTCGGCCACGTGGCGGGCCGCCGCGCGCAGATTGGTGAGCTCCGCCTCGTGGGTGTCGGGATTGACAGGCGTGGAGACGCAGATGATGGCGGCCTCGACGCGGTCCCTGGGCAGCGCTGGGGCAACGTGGAGGCGCTCGCCGAGAAAGGCGCGCACACCCTCCTCCACGCCAGGCTCGAAGAGGTGCGGCCGGCCCTTGCCGAGAGCGTCGAGAACAACGGGCGAGGTGTCGACGCCGTGGACGATGAAGCCCTTGCGCGCGAGCGTCACCGCGAGGGTCAGCCCGACATAGCCCAGCCCGACCACGCCGACGGTGGTCACTCTAGGAGTCCCTTTGCGGCGTCACTTCGGCCCTGCCGCAGATCATCAATCCGACCAACGTCGAGCCAGTAGACGCGGATCAGATAGGCCGCCACCACACGATCTTGATCAAGCAAGGTTCGGATCATGTCGGTGGCATCGAAGTAGGCTCCGGTGGGAATCAAATCGACCACGGAAGTATCGAGGAGATAGATACCAGCGTTGATCTGGAACTCCTTGCGCGGCT
>DASYQB010000275.1:0-12460 GCA_036005985.1 Candidatus Methylomirabilota bacterium
GCCAGGACAGGATGAAGAGAATGACGCCGCACGCGGCCAGTCCCGGCGCGGACAGGGGCAGCACCACGCGGAGGAAGGCCTGCCAGCGCGTACACCCGTCGATGCGCGCCGCGTCTTCCAGATCCGGCGGAAGGGCGGCGAAGTACGGCACGAGGATCAGGACGGCGTACGGCAGGAGCAGCCCCACCTCGGCCACGATGACGCCGGCGAGCGAGTTCAAGAGGTTGTACCGCCGAAAGAGCACGTAGAGCGGCACCATGAGCACGACGAGGGGCACCATGCGGCTGATCACGCTGGCCTGCAGCAGGGCCTGGGTCCAGTGGAGTCGCAGCCGCGCCAGCGCATAGGCGGACAGGCTGGCCGCGGCGAGCGCGCCGAAGGTGACCACCGAGCCCACGAGGAGGCTGTTGAAGAACGCCGAGGGAAACCGCTCCACGGACTTCGGCAGATAGGATACCTGCTCGAAGATTGGTCCTTTGCTCCGCCCGCCCGAGAGGATAAGCCGGAAGTTGGCGAGCGTGTACTCGGCGGGCAGGAGCGCACGCGTGTCCTTTTGGATGCTCTTCTCCGACTGGAGGCTCCCCAGCACCACGGGCACGAAGGGCAGGAGGAGGAAAGCGATGGCGCAGAGGTTGCCCGTCCACAGCGCGACACGCCGGTGCCATGAGAGCCGCATCATTTGGATGATCCCGACGTCTCACGCATATTCCACCCGCCGGTAGACCAGCCGCACGTAGGCGAGTGCGGCCAGCCCCACCATCACGGCGAGGACCCATGCCGACGCGGCGCCGAGCCCGACGTCGAACGGCGGCTGAAAGGCGCGGCGGTACGTGTACCAGGCGGCGACCCATGTGTCGTTGCCGGGGCCGCCCTGGGTGATGGCGAGGATCTCGTCGAACACCATGAAGCTGAACGTGGTGCGGAGGATCAGGGTGACGGCCACCACGGGGCGGAGGAGAGGCAGCGTGATGAGGCGCAGGCTCTGGCCGGGAGAAGCGCCGTCCACCGCCGCCGCCTCGTAGACCTGGGCGGGAATGCCCTGGAGCGCTGCGTGGTACAGGAGGATGTTGAACGGCGTGGTCCGCCACACGTACGCGGCGACCACCGCCCCCATGGCCAGCCAGGGGTGACCGAGCCAGTTGACGTAGTCGGTGATCAGCCCGAGCTTGTAGAGCGCGCGGTTCAGGTAGCCGAACTGCGCGTTGACGATGAAGGACCAGAGCAGCCCGTTTACCACGGGCGGCACCGCCCACGGAATCAGAATCAGGACCCGGGTCAGCCGGGAGAGCCACACTCGCTCGTCGCTGATGACGAGGGCGATGGCAAGACCGATCACCACCTCCAGGACGACCGACGCGGCCACGAACACCAGGGTGTGGCGGAGGGACAGCCAGAACAGCGGGTCCTCGGAGAGGCGGGCGAAGTTCGCCAGACCGGCGAAGGGCAGCTCGCCGGAGCGGAGCTGGCGGATGCTCACGGTGTGCAGCGAGAGATAGCCTGCGAAGGCGATCGGATACGCGAGGATGAGGACGAGGCCCGCCAGCGCGGGGAGATTCAGGAGCAGGGCGAGGCGGCCCTTGCTGAGCTCGCCCTCTCGCATCAGGCGCGCTTGGCAGTGGCCAGCGCGGCGATCATGTTGTCACAGGCCTGGTCGGCGGTGATCTTGCCGGAGAGACACGCGGTCAGCTCGACGTTGATGGCGTCGCTCCACCGCGGATACCACGGCTGGTAAACGGCAGGCACCACCTCGGCGAAGTTGGTCGCCTTGCGGAACACGTCGAGGACGGTGGGCACGTCGGCCCATTTGGCCCACGCGCGCCGCAGGAGCTCGCTCTCCATCACGGGCTGATAGCCACTCGCAAGCATGGCGTCCTGGGCCAGCCGCTGCGCCTGGGTGTACTCGCCGTTCTGGGTGCGCCCGCCCAGATACTGGAGAAGCTTCCACGCCCAGTCACGATTCTTGGTGGCGCTGGTGAGGAAGTAGAGCATGGTGTAGCCGATCGTCTTGCCGTCGCCGGGAAGGCCGAGCACGCGCCCCTTGCCCGCGATGGGCGACTGCGCCTGGTCGTTGATCAGGCTGATGTAGTAGTGATGGAGCGTGCCGAGGTAGACGTGCTGGCCCGCGTTGAACGCCTTGCACGCTGGAATAAAGCGCAGGTTGAGCGAGTTGGGATCGGCCAGCTCCTCCTTGAAGGTGCTCTGCCACCACTTGAGGGTCTCCCGCGCCACCGAACCCGCGCCGAGCTGGAGATTGAGCTGCTTGTCGAAGATGACCCCGCCGCGGTTCCACGTGAGGTTGAACCACGTGCCGGGCAACTGCTCGAAGCCCGCCCCCGCGATCCACAGGATGGGGTACTTGGCCACCCCGTCCTTCTTCGCCTTGCGCGCCTGCTCCACGAGCTCGGGATAGCTCCGGAAGGGCTTGCCCTTGAAGCCGGCCTTGGCGAGGAGCTCGTCGTTGTAGATGAAGATCCACGCCGTGGAGAAGTACGGCAGTCCCCAGGTCTTGCCGTCGCGCTGGGCGGTGGCCCGGGCGAATGGCGTGAAGTCCTTGACGTACTGGTCGAGCCCGGGCAGCCCGTCGATGGGCTGGACGATCCCCTGCTGGATATAGCTGGCGAGGTACTGAACGGGCGAGAGGGAGACGTCCACCTCGTCGCCCGCCGCGAACATGGTGGTGAGCTTCGCGACCTGCGGCTCGACGTTGGGCTCGATGATCTGGTTGAGCTTGACGCCCCAGTCGTCCTCGAACTGCTTGGCGATCTGCTCGTAGATCTTGCCGTACTGCCAGACCACGAAGGTGAGCCGCTGCGGGTTCCCCGACGGGCGCAGGGCCCACGGAGCGGGCTGGGCGAGAAGGGTTCGCGGCGAGAGGAGGCCGGCCGCGGCCGCCCCCTGCACGAACCGCCGCCGCGACAGCGAAGGACGGACGGACTCCGGTGCGCGCATGACTTGCCCTCCCGCGATGCGTTCGACGACCCGAGCACACGCACGAAACGGGATCGATACCAGGATCCGGCCGGCGCTGGCCCGAGAATAGACGAGGGCCAGAAATGTGGCAAGACCGCTCTAGGTGGGCCCGCCCTGGCACCCGAAGATCTTCACCAGCACCAACGAGGAGGGCGCGGCGGCCACCACGCCCTGGCGAGCCTGCGCCGCCGCCGACTCTCGCACGCACGCCGTGAAGGCCGCCGCCTCCATCGCCTGGCCGGCGACGATGAGCCGGCCGTCCATCTCGATGCGCTCCAGGGAAATCGTGGAGAAGCGGTCACAGGCCTGCCAGCGCTCCCATGCGAGCTCCTGGGCGGGCGAGTTTCCCATGGTGGCACAGCCGGGGGAAGCCGCCATCACGAGAAGAAGGCCCCACGCGGACGCTCGCATGATGTTCTCGTTTCTCTCACGCCCGCGTGAGGAAGATGGGCAGCCCCAGCTTGCGGTCGTAGGTCGGGCGATAGCGCTCGGTATTGTACATGGTCTCCACCTCGACCCGGCGCGGCCCGAGGGCGGGGTCGGGAATCGGCCGCAGCACGAAGCTTCCGTGGCTGACCGCGGTCATCAGCCCCTGCCTGCCCTCCTGGATGGCATCCATGGCCATCCCCGCGAAGGTGATGGCGACCATGCGGTCCACGAAGTCGGGGGTGCCGGAGCGCAGCTCGTAGGTGAGATCGCTGACCACGGTCTCCTCGCCGGTGGCCGCCTTGATCTCGCTGCTCAGGTCCTCCGCCACGTTCATCTTCTTGCGATGTCCATAGGCGTCCGGCTCGCCGTACTCCTTGACCTGGTAGCCATCCCACTCCGCACCCTCGGAGAGAATCACCAGCGCGTAGTTGCTCGGGTTATTGCGCTTGTCGGCCATGAGGAGGTCGATGAGCTTCTGCAGGTTGACATGGTATTCGGGAATGCAGCACCGCAGCGACGTGACATACGCGGTATAGAGGGCGGTGTGGCCGGCATCGCGGCCGAACACGCGGAAGATGCCGATCCGCTCGTGGGAGCCCACGGTGGTGCGTTGCCGCTCGATGGCGTCGATGGCGCGGGTGACGGCGGTGGAGAAGCCGATGCAGTATTCCGTGTCGCGCACGTCATTGTCCATGGTCTTGGGCACCGCCATGACTGGCGTGCCCCGCCGGGCGAGCTCGGCCGCGTAGCTGAGGGTGTCGTCGCCCCCGATGGCGATCAGGTGATCCAGGCCGAGCGCCCCGATGTTCTTCTGGACGGCGCGCGTGACGTCGTAGGTAAGGCCGCCGCTCGAGGAGGTGGCGGTGGGAAAGTCCTGACCCGCGAGCGCCGGGGGGAGCTTGGTCATGCGGGACGGGCTGGTACGCGACGTATGCAGGTAAGTGCCGCCGGTGCGATCGATAGTGCGCGTATTCTGCCGGTTGAGCGGAAGCACGTATCGTGCATTACTCTCGGGGTCCTGAAGGTTGACATGGGTCAACCCTTCCCACCCGCGGCGCAACCCGACTACGGTGTATCCGAGCTCGGAGCCCCGATACACCACCGACTTGATGACGGAGTTCAAGCCGGGTACGTCACCACCGCCCGTGAGGATTCCGATTCTCTTCGCCGCCATGCTCGCTCCTTAGGCACCGCCGATGGTGAGGCGTCTCCATGATAGCAACTCGACGCGACCAGTCGATGGAAGAGGCGTAGTCTTGGCCTCGAGGTCGCACCATGGATGTGCTGGTCACCGGCGCCACCGGCTTCGTGGGAGCCAACGTGGCGCGGCTGCTCGTCGCCGACGGCTACCGCGTCCGGGTCCTCGCCCGACCCGCGAGCAGCCTGCAGGCGCTCAGCAGCTGCCGCGTCGAGATCTTCCAGGGGGACATCCTCGATCCCCACGCCCTCGCTCCCGCCGTGCAGGGCTGCTCCATGGTCTTTCACGTGGCGGCCGACTATCGCCTGTGGGCGAAGGATCCGCGCGAGATCTACCGCAACAACGTGGACGGCACGCGCACCGTGCTCGAGGCCTGCCAGCGTGCCGATGTCGGCCGCGTGGTCTATACCTCGAGCGTGGGCACCCTCGGACTCCCCGGGGACGGGAGCCCGGGCACCGAGACCGCCCCGGTGAGCCTCGAGGACATGATCGGCGACTACAAGCGCTCCAAGTTTCTCGCCGAGCGCGCGGCCGAGGAGTTCGCCGCGCGCGGGCTGCCCGTGGTCATCGTCAACCCGAGCAACCCCATCGGCCCGTGGGAGGTGAAGCCCACCCCCACCGGGCGGATAGTCCTGGACTATCTGCACAGACGGATGTTCGCGACCCTCGATACCGGTCTCAACCTGATCCACGTGGCCGACGTGGCCCGCGGGCATCTGCTCGCCGCGCGGCTCGGGCGGGTCGGCGAGAAGTACATCCTCGGCGCCGAGAACCTTTCCCTCTCCGAGATCTTCCGCACCCTCGAACGCATCACGGGCATCCATGCCCCGCGAGTCCGGATGCCCTATGGGCTGGTCTATCTGGTGGCGCTGGCCAGCGAGGGGCTCGCCCACGCCACCGGCCATCCGCCCCGCGTGCCTCTCACCGGCGTGCGCATGGCGCGCAAGCACATGTACTTCAGCGCGGACAAGGCCGTGCGCGAGCTCGGCCTCTTCCAGCGGCCGGTGGAGCAGGCGCTGCGCGACGCGGTGGACTGGTTCGTGGATTACGGCTACGCGCCCCCGCCGCCCGCCTATGGGCCGCGGGCCGCCTGAGGGCCCGCGCATGCCAACTGCCGCGACCCGCGGCGCGCCGCCCGGCCCCGCCGGATTTCCGCTCGTGGGCGTGTTCCCCATGGCCCGTCGCGATCCACTCCGCTTCTTCACGGAATGCGTGCGCCGCCACGGCGACCTCGTGGCCATGCGACTCGGCCCTCATCGCGTCTATCTGCTCCGTCATCCGCATCACGTCAAGCACGTGCTCCAGGACAACGCGCGCGCCTATGCCAAGGGCCCGACCGTCTCGCGCGTGCACCCGCTCTTCGGCGAGAGTCTCACCATGGTGGACGGCGAGCGCTGGCGCGGGCGGCGCCGGCAGGTCCAGCCCGCCTTCCAACCCGGACTGCACGCGCACTTCGCCTCCGTGGTGGCGCAAGCCGTGGCCGAGCTCCTCGATCGCTGGAGACTCCTGGCCGAGCGCGGCGAGCCCGCGGAGCTGGCCGGCGAGATGCGGCGGCTGACCCAGACCATCATCATCCGGGCCTGCCTCGGGGACAACTTTGCGGGGGAGCTGCAGGCTCTCGGCCACGCCCTGGACGCGGCCGTGACTCACGTCGACCGCAGGCTCTGGAGCCCGCTCGGCTGGCTCGACGTGCCCTCGCCCGCGAGCGCGCACTATCGACGTGCGCTGGGTGAGCTGGAGACTTTCATTTCTCGCCAGACTGCCGAGGCAGGCCGCGCCGGGCCGCCGCCCGGGACGATGCTGGCCGCCCTCCTCGGCGCCACCGAGCCGCTCACCATCCCCGAGCTCCACGACGAGCTCAAGGCATTTCTCTTCGCCGGGCACACCACCACGGCGAGCGCGTTGGCCTGGGTGTGGCACGTGCTCTCGGAGCATCCGGAGGCGCGGGCGCTGGTCGAGGAGGAGTGCCTCGCTGTCCTCGCCGGTCGCAGCCCCCGCCTGGAGGATCTACCCAGCCTCGACGACACGCGCCGCGTAATCGAGGAGACGCTCCGCCTCTATCCGCCCACGTGGCTCACCGCCCGCTCGCCCGGTGAAGACGATTCGATTGAGGGATACGTCATCCCGGCGGGGGCGCTCGTCTTGCTGAGCCCGTACCTCACTCACCGCCATCCGGAGGTATGGGACGACCCCGAGCGTTTCGATCCCGATCGCTTCATGGCGGCTCGCGCCGCCACGCGCCCGGCGTTTTCCTACTTTCCCTTTGGCGGCGGTCCGCGCCGCTGCATCGGAAGCGCCTTCGCCACCATGGAGATGCAGATGATCGTCGCCACCGTGGCTCAGCGCTATCGGCTCAGTTTGCTCCCCGGCGCCCGCGCCCTTCCCGCCCCCGGGCTCACGCTGCGGCCAGGCTTCCCTCTTCCCGCTCGGATTCTGAGTCGCTGAGCTCTCCGGAGGCCGGGGCATTGGCGCGTCGGAGAGGTGAATTGACACCGCGGGGAAGGCGGCGGTACCGTTGGGCACCGAATCGCACCGCCTCCTATCGCGAGGGACATCCATGAAGATCAGCGCGTTCCACCTGATGCCGCACCGGGAGCTGCCCGCCGATTTCGAGAAGCGCTACCCGTCCGTGTGGGTCACCCCGCCGTGGTGGGAGCTGGCCGATCCCGCCCGCGTGGGGCAGTACTACAACTGGACGCTCGACGAGCTGCTCTTCGCCGCGCGCGCGGGCTTCGACGGCGTGTGCACCAACGAGCATCACCAGAACGCGTACGGCTTCATGCCCAGCCCCAACATCATGGGCGCCGTGCTCGCCAAGGCCACCAACGACCTGCCCGTGGCCATCGTGCAGATGGGTGCCACCCTGCCCACGCAGAATCCGCCCATCCGCGTGGCCGAGGAATACGCGATGCTCGACTGCATCAGCGGGGGGCGCCTCATCGCCGGCCTGCCCCTGGGCAGCCCCATGGACGTGAACCTCTGCTACGGCATCACGCCCATGGAGCATCGCGAGCGCTACCGCGAGGCCTTCGCCCTCGTCATGAAGGCCTGGCAGGCCCGCGAGATCTTCGCGTGGAACGGCAAGTACACCCAGCTCGCCAACGTGAACCTGTGGCCCCGTCCGATCCAGCAGCCGCATCCGCCGGTGTGGGTCCCCGGCTCGGGGAGCATCAGCACCTTCGACTTCGCCGTGGACAACGAGGTCTGCTACTGCTTCCTGAGCTATTCAGGCGCCAAGTCGGCCAAGGGCATGATGGACGGCTACTGGAACGTGGTGACCAAGAAGGGCCGCGACGCCAATCCGTATCGCGCGGGCTTTCTCCAGCTCGTGACGGTGGCCGAGACGGACGCCAAGGCGGAAGAGCTCTACGCCAAGCACGTGGAGTACTTCTATCACAAGTGCCTGCACGTGCCCGCGGTGTGGTTCTCCCCGCCGGGCAACCAGGATTACCGCAGCCTCGAGGCCACCGCCCGTACTCCGATGCGCTTTGCCGTGAATCCGAAGGAGCTGCGTTACCGCGACTTCGTGGAGAAGGGCTACGTCATCTCCGGCAGCCCCGCCACCGTGCGCCAGCGCCTCCAGGAAGAAGTGGTCAAGGGGCTGCGCGTGGGCAACCTGATGGTCCTCCTGCAGATCGGCTCCATGCCGCACGAGCTCACGCTGCAGAACATGGATCTCTTTGCCCGCGAGGTCCTGCCCTCGCTGCGCCCGGTGTGGGAAAACGAAGGCTGGGTCAACCACTGGTGGCCGGAAAAGCTCCGCGCCCGCTTTGAATCTACCCAGGCGAGCGCAAGATGAGCGGGCTCAACGGCGCCCAGGCGCGCACGCTTCCCGTCTGGCAGAACCGCGTGAACATGCGCGTGGTGTCGAAGGGAAACGGCCCGGCCCTGATCTTCTTTCACGGCCCGTGGGGCCTCCACTGGAATCCGTTCCTCGACGCGCTCGCCCAGCACTTCACCGTGCACGCTCCCGAGCATCCCGGCACCACCCCCGGCGCTCCCGACGACATTCATCACCTCGACAACCTCTGGGACCTCGTCCTGTGCTACGACGAGCTGCTGGAGCAGATGGGCGTGGACAACGCCGCCTTCGTGGGCCACTCCTTCGGGGCCATGGTCGCCTGCGAGGTGGCCGCCGCCTATCCGCGCCGGGCCGGGCGACTCGCCCTCATCGATGCCATCGGCCTCTGGCGTGATGACGCGCCCGTCATCAACTGGATGATGCTGAACCAGCAGGAGATGCAGAGCTACATTTTCCACGACCCCGAGGGCGCCGGCGCCAAGCTTCTCTTCTCCAAGCCCGAGGACGAGACGGAGCGCGTGAACGCCCAGGTCGGCCTCACGTGGGCCATGGGCTCCACGGGCAAGTTCATCTGGCCCATCCCGGACAAGGGCCTCAAGAAGCGCATCCACCGCGTGAAGGCGCCCACTCTCCTCATCTGGGGCGCGGAGGATCGGATCGCCCCGCCCGTCTACGCGGAGGAGTTCGCGCGGCAGATCGCGGGGGCCAAGGTCGAGACGGTGAAGGGAGCGGGACACGCCCCGCACCTCGAGCAGCCCGCCGCGGTGGCGGAGTCGGTGCGCGCCTTCCTGCGCTCGTAGCGGCGAGCGCGCCTCGGCCGCCGAGCTGGACTCACGACTCGACGGCACCCCGGAGTGACCCGCACCACGAAGGAGCTGACGGAGAACATGGACCGGACGAGCCTGCTGTCCCGTATCGATGCCGCGAAGTCCCTGGAGTTTCTCGCCGCCATGATCCGTCACAAGAGCTACAGCGGGACGCCGGAGGAGAGCCTACTCTCCCGGTTCATGGTCGAGCGCATGAAGGAGGTGGGGCTCTCCGCCGAGCTGCAGCCGGTGCCCGGCAACCGCTTCAACGCCCTCGGCCGCCTCACCGGCGCGGGCGGCGGCGCCTCGCTGCTCTTCAACGGTCATCTGGACACCAATCCCGTCACCGAGGGCTGGACGGTCGATCCGTGGGGCGGTCTCTACGACAAGGACTTCATCTACGGGATCGGCGTGTCCAACATGAAGGCGGGCGACGCCGCCTACTTCTGCGCGCTCCACACCTTGATGGAGAACGGCGTCCGCCTCCGCGGCGACGTGATCCTCAGCTTCGTGGTGGGCGAGCTGCAGGGCGGTATCGGCACGGTGACCATGATCGACAGCGGTGTCCGCGCGGATTACTTCGTCAACTCGGAGCCGACCGATCTCGCCGGGCTCACCCTGCATGCGGGCGCCTTCAACTTCGCCGTGGAGCTGACGGGCATCACCCGGCACGTCTCCAAGCGTGAGGAGGCGGTAGACGCCATCCTCGCCGCCTGCCGGCTCATTCCCCAGCTCAACGCCATGACGTTCAGCGGCGCGGCGAACCCCGACCACCTCTCGGTCAACCGCTGCAACGTGGGCGTGGTACGCGGCTCCCTCACCCCGGAGTTCCACGACTGGCGCCCGCCCCAGATCGCCGACTATCTCCGCCTGTCGGGCACGGCGCGCTACGCGCCGAGCCAGTCTGAGGAGAGCGTGCTCCGCGACATCCGGGGTGTCCTCGACGAGCTCGAGCGGGCCATGCCGGGACTGAAGGCCAAGGTGCTTCGCGATCCGGGTGGTCAGGCTGGTCCGCGGCCGAAGATGCTGCCCTTCGAAGTGCCGCGCGATGCCTCCATCGTGGGAGTGGTCAGCCGCGCCTACCAGGAAGTACGCGGTGCCGCACAGCCGCTCGGCGCCGTCCGCCCCTATTGCTTCTACGGAACGGACGCGGCGCACCTCCTGCATCGCGCCCACATGCAGGGCATCGTGTGCGGCCCCGGCGGCCGGTACAACACCATGCCCGACGAGCGGGTCGACGTGGTGGACTACCTGGACATGATCAAGGTCTACATGCTGTGCATCCTCGACGTGTGCGGCGTGAGCTGAAGGAGAGGCGAGCCATGACCCCAGAGAGCGTTCGATCGATGCGCGTGACGCGCCGCCGGTTCACCCGTGACCTCGCCGCGGCGGGGGCGGGCGCGCTGGTCCTGCCCGGTTTCCTCCCTGGCCCGGTCCACGGCCAGGCCAAGCCCGGGGGGCAGCTCACGGTGGCGCTCTACAAGGACCTCCGCACGCTCAATCCCATCATGGGGATCTTCGGCAACGAGTGGCGAAGCACGGTCAACCTCTACAACAACCTGACCCGCCTCACCGCGAACGGCGGCGTCGAGGGCGACCTCGCGGAGTCCTACAGCGCGGGCGCCAACAGCGCCACGTGGACCTTCGTCCTGCGCGACGGCGTCCGCTTCCACGACGGCTCTGTCCTCGGCGCCGCGGACGTGGTCGCCACCATCGAGAAGATCCTCGATCCGAAAACGGCGGCGCCTTACAAGGCGGAGCTCGGCCCCATCGCCGCCGTGCGGGCGGTGGATCGCCGCACGGTGCGGATCGAGCTCACCTCGCCCTATGCCGACCTGCCCAAGGCGCTGGCCAGCGCCATGGCGCGCATCGTGTCGGAGCGCGGCATCGCCGACTTCGGCAAGCTCGACACCACGGCCTACGGCACCGGACCGTTCATGCTGAAGGAGTTCGTGGCCAACGAGCGGGTGGTGATGGAAAAGAACCCGCGCTACTTCCGCTCCGGCCGGCCCTACCTCGACCGGCTCGTGCTGCGCGTGCTCCCCGACACGACCTCGCAGATCGCCGCCCTGGAGAACCGCGAGGTCGACGTGATCGGCGAGGTGGAGTCCGACGCCTTCAAGCGCGTGGCCGGCATCAAGGGCGTGAAGGCGGTGCAGGTGACGGGGGGCACCTTCAACAACATCGTGCTCTACGTCGATCGGGCGCCCTTCGACGACCCGCGCGTGCGCAAGGCGCTGCGCCTCGCCATGGACCGCCCGCAGATGAGCGATGCCATCACCGGCGGGGTGGGCACCCCCGCCGACGATCAGCCGATCTCACCCGCCTACGAGTACTTCGACAAGGCCATTCCCCTGCGCAAGGCCGACCTCGCCCAGGCTCGCCAGCTCCTGAAGGAGGCGGGGCACGGCAGCGGCTTCGAGCACCGGCTCGTGGTGTCGAACAGCCCCGCCTCCCGCGAGAAGACGGCGGTGGTCGTGCAGGCCATGGCCGAGCAGATCGGCATCCGCTTCAACATCGAGCTCATGGACAATGCGCGCTACGGCAGCACCATCTGGAACAAGGGCGTGGCCTCCTACGTCGGCAACTACGGCACGCGGCCCACCGAGGACGCCATCCTGAGCAAGCTCTACTCCGCGGCCTACGGCATCGACGAGGGCCGCTGGGTCAAGACGGAGCCCGGCAAGAAGGCCGAGCAGCTCATTCTTCAGGGGCGTCAGGTGTCCGACAAGAACGAGCGCCGGAAGATCTACGGCGATCTGCAGCGCCTCGGGCGAGACGAGGGGCCTTTCATCATCTCGAACTTCTTCAACTCGCTCTATGCGACGCAGGGCTATGTGAACGACTGGCCCACCCGGGCCATCACCACCGAGATGCGGGCGGAGAGCTGCTGGCTCTCGCCGGAGGCGCCCGGCCGCAAAGCCTGAGAGGCATGGGTGCCGCCTTCTTCGCCCGCCGGATGCTCTATGGCCTGATCTCGCTAGTCATTCTTTCCGCCATCATCTTCGCCTGCACCCATCTCCTCCCCGGAGATGCCGCGGTCACCATCCTGGGCGAGGGCGCGACCCCCGAGGCCCTCACTGCCCTGCGCACCCGCCTCGGCCTCGATCGATCGTTCGCGCGGCAGTACGTCGAGTGGCTGGCCGGCATCCCCCGCGGCGCCTTCGGCAACTCCACGACCCTCAACCAGCCCGCGGGCCCCATCATCGCCGAGCGCTTCGGGCACTCCCTGGCCCTCGCCGTCGCCACCATCGC